>SBFU01000249.1 GCA_006227785.1 Burkholderiales bacterium | reverse complement strand
TATGCTTGACGGTTTGCGGCCGCCCGCAACCCACCACTGACAACGACAAACCGAGGATCCGGCGCCCGCTGCCCCGCCATGGCCCAAACTGCAATTCACGCCGACCCCCAGCACAGCATGCGCCCATGGGCCGTGGGCGGATTCGCGCTGGTCCCCTTTGCTGGCCTGCTGTGTGTCCTGTGGCTGGCTTTCAACGTCGATCTCCCCGCCGTCTGGTCCTGGTCCTGGGTGCCTGCACTGGGTGTCAACCTCGACTTCCGGCTGGACGGGCTGTCCATGCTGATGTTGCTGATGATCACCGGGGTCGGCACCGCGGTGTTCGTTTACGCGGGCGGTTACCTGGCAGGTCATCCCCAGCAGCGGCGTCTGTTCGTGCTGCTCACGCTGTTCATGATCGCCATGATCGGTTGTGTCACAGCCGATAACCTGATCGTGCTGTTTCTGTTCTGGGAGATGACCAGCCTGACTTCCTTCATGCTGGTGGGCTTCAACCACGAAGTGCCCGGCAGTCGCAAGTCGGCCCAGCAGGCCCTGCTGGTGACCGGCACCGGCGGGCTGGCCTTGCTGGCCGGTTTCATCGTGCTGGGCCTGGAGATGGACACGATGTCGGTCAGCACCATCGTGGCACAACTGCCCGCCCTGGAGCCGACGCCCGCCCTGACCACCGCCCTGGTGCTGATTCTGGTGGGTGCCTTCACCAAGAGCGCCCAGTTTCCTTTCCATTTCTGGCTGCCCAACGCCATGTCGGCGCCGACACCGGTGTCGGCCTACCTGCACTCGGCCACCATGGTGAAACTGGGTGTTTATCTGCTCGCCCGGCTGGATCCCGGGTTTGGTGAGTGGGCGCTGTGGGAGTGGGCCCTGAAGGGAGCCGGTTCGATCACCGCCGCCTGGGGCATGGTGCTGGCCCTGCGCGAGCGTGACCTCAAGCGCATCCTGGCGTGGTCCACCGTGGCCACGCTGGGTACCCTGGTGACACTGGTGGGCTTGCGCGGCGAGGGTGCGACCGTGGCCGTGGGTGCGCTGCTGCTGGCCCACGCCTTGTACAAGGCGCCGCTGTTCTTCGTGGCGGGCAATATCGACCACGGCACCGGCACGCGTGTCATTGACCGTTTGGGCAACTTGCGGCATGCCATGCCCTGGACGGCCGCAGCCGCCTTGATCGCCGGCGCCTCGATGGCGGGTATGCCGATGTCCTTCGGCTACATCGCCAAGGACATCATCCTGGCGGCCAAAGGGGCCGACGATGTGTTCGCTTTTGCCCGTGCGGCCAACACGGTGTTCGGCGCGATCGCCGTGGCGGTGGCTGCCGTGGCTGCGATTCGCGTGTTCTGGCGTCACCCGGGCAACAACGAAACACCCGAGGCCCATGAAGGCGGTCCTGCGCTGGTGGCCCCCCCTCTGGTGCTGGCCCTGGTGGGCATGTTGCTGGGGGTGTTCCCGTTTTTTGTCCAGGACCTCATTGCCGAGGCCTCTGTGGCCATGACGCCTGGAACCGAGGCGGTGGTGGTGGGCCTGGCACTGGAGATCGGTCCGGCGATGGTCTCGGTGGCCGTGACACTGGTGGTCGGCCTGACGGTGTACCTGCTCTGGGACCCGCTGCATCGCCTGTTCGAACGCGCGGCGGCGCTGGTCGGCCCGGTGGGCATGGCGGCGCAATACGAGAAAGCACTGCAAGGCATTCCGCGCATGGCGGCAGCCAGCACACGCTTGGTGCAGCACGGTGGGTTGCCGGGCTACGGCGTGCTGCTGCTGGGCTTCGTGTCGCTGGTGTCGGCGTTGTTGCTGTTCAGCACCTGGAGCTCATTGACCTGGCCTGAGTGGTCCCCGGTGTCCGCCGGTTTTGCAGGCGCCTGCCTGCTGATCGCCTCAGGGGCCGTGCTTTCGCTGTTCCAGAAAGACCGTCTGGTCCTTTTGTTGTGCGCCGGCCTGGTGGGCTTCGGCAGTGCCGTGTTCTTCCTTTATGTCGGCGCGCCTGACGTGGCCTTCACCCAGTTTGTGGTGGAGTCGGTGTTTGTGGTGGTGGTGGCCTCCGTGCTGCTCAAGCTGCGCTGGCAGGGCAGGGGCCAAGGGGTTTCGGGTGAGGCCTGGCGTCCTGGTGCAGCCTTGGTCTCGGTGGCCTTGGGCGGGGTGGTTGCGCTGGTGCTGTTGCTGGCCAGTGCCGTGCCCTTTGACAGCTCCTTGTCGGATTTCTTCGCGCGACAGAGTGTGCCGGCCGCCAATGGTCGCAATGTCGTCAACGTCATCCTGGTCGATTTCAGGGCACTGGACACGCTGGGTGAAATTGCCGTTGTGATGCTGTCCCTGCTGGCAGCCTGGCCGCTGTTGTCAGCGGTTCGCGCCCAGATGCGTTCGGGTGCCGGCAGGCCGCTCTCGGGACAAGGAGACCAGGCATGAGTCCGCGTCCTGTCATGCTGGATGTGGTGGCACGCCCGCTTTACTGGGTCATCCTGCTGGCTTCACTGTGGGTGCTGTTTCGTGGCCATAACGAACCGGGTGGTGGATTCATCGGCGGGCTGGTGGCCGCCAGTGCGTCAGTCTTGTGGGCGATCGCGCGGGGCAGTGATGCGGCGGTCCGTCGCCTGCCGTTGCGTTCGCCGATGGGCCTGGCCGCTGCCGGCGTGGGCATTGGTGCGCTTGCCGGCCTGCCAGCCTGGTGGATGGGTCAGAGTTACCTCACCCACTGGTGGGGCGTGCTGCCACTGGGCGTGACCGAACTGAAGGTGTCGACGGTGCTGCTGTTCGACATCGGCGTGTACCTCTGCGTGTGGGGTGCGCTCGCAGGCTACGCCCTGGCACTGCTGGAATTGGGTGAGGACGGCACCACCGGGCACGAAACGGCGGACTTGCCAACGGACCGGAGGGACCGATGATCTGGCTGCTGGCCATCACCGTCTGGGTGACCGCTTCGGCAGGGGCCTACCTGGCCTTGTCGCGAGATGTGTTTCGCTGCGTGCTCGGGCTTGCGATCCTGGGGGGCGCCGCCAACCTTGTGCTGTTTGCGGCGGGCCGCCTGGGTCCGGCATTGCCTGCCGTGGTGCCACTGGGCAGCGAGGCACTGGCGTCCGCTGCCAATCCGTTGCCGCAGGCATTGGTTCTGACCGCCATCGTGATCGGTTTTGCGTTGGTCTGTTTTTCCCTGGCGCTGGTGCTGCGATTGATCCAGCGGACTGGCACTGACGACGCACTGGAGATGCGCCAGGCCGAGCCCCCACCGGTGGATGCGGTCAAACCGCCTTACGCCGGTGATGGGCTGGACCCGGTCTGGCCGGACGCAGCCGCGGGCAAGGATGGGCAGACATGAGCGTACTGGCGGTCACACCTGTTCTGGTGCCCTTGGCCACGGTGGTGGCCACGGCCCTGACTCAGCAGCGGCCCCGGCTTCAGCAGGCGCTCAGCTATGGCGGCGTGCTGCTGTTCCTGGCCTGTGCGATGGCTTTGGTGCTCAGTGCGGCGAACGACCAGCCGGCACAGGCGGTGTTCGGTGGCTGGGGCGTTCCGTTCGGCATCGAGTTTCTGGTTGATCGCACCGGTGCCGCACTGGTGCTGATCACGGCATTGATGGGAGCGGCATCACTGCTGTTCCTGGCCAGCGACGCCGATCCCGGGCCCCGCCATCCCTTGATGCTGCCCCTGCTGCATGGTGTGCTGGCCGGGGTGGGGGGCTCGTTCGCCACGGCCGATCTGTTCAACCTCTATGTGTGGTTCGAGGTCATGCTGATCTGC
>SBFU01000474.1 GCA_006227785.1 Burkholderiales bacterium | reverse complement strand
CGTTGCTGGCTGCAGCCAGCAACGGCGATGTCAACGGAGCCGGAAATCTCTACTTCCAAGCGGTACTGAATCGGGTACAGGGTCACGGGCCACCGCCCGACTTCTCTTCAATTGAGAAGACATACCCATTAGTTCATATCTTGTTTGTCAGCCAGCTTGGTGCGTATCCAGTTCAGGCCACGTGACACGTACTGAGCGACGAGCCACACGGTCAGCTGCAGTCAGCCTTTGGCAGTCATCCATCCCTGAAGCTGCAGCCGCAAATGAAGCGACAGGACAACGGCAGCCGCTGCATCCCCTCACACCTTCGAAAAATCCGGCTTGCGCCGCTCCATGAAGGCGCCGAAGGCTTCGCGGGCGGCGGGTTCGCGCAGCATGCGGCCGAACTGTTCGCCTTCTTCGGCCATGACGGTCATGACCTGCTTCATCTGGCCCTGCTTCATCAGGCGCTTGGTGGCCACCAGCGAGCTCAGGGGCTTGGCGGCCAGCTTGCGCGCCACCTGCTGGGCCAGGGCCGCCGCCTCGGACGGCGGCACCACGCGGTTGACCAGGCCCACCTCCAGCGCGGCCTCGGCCATGAAGGGCTCGCCCAGCAGCAAGGCCTCGGCGGCGCGGTGGTAGCCGAACATCTGCGGCACCAGCAGGCTGGAGGCGGCTTCGGGGCACAGGCCCAGATTCACGAAGGGCATGGAAAACGCGGCGTTGTCGCCGGCATAGACCAGGTCGCAGTGGAACAGCAAGGTGGTGCCCACGCCCACGGCCGGGCCGCACACGGCGGCCAGCAGCGGCTTGGGAAACTGGGCAATGCCGCGCAGAAAGCGGAACACCGGTGAATCGGTGGTGGCCGGCGGGTTGTTCAGGAAGTCGGCAATGTCGTTGCCGGCGCTGAAGGTGGTCTCGTTGCCCTGGAACACCACACAGCGCACGCTGTCGTCGGCCGCGGCGGCTTCCAGCGCGTCGGCCAGGCTGGCGTACATGGCCGCGGTGATGGAGTTCTTCTTGTCGGGGCGGTTGAAGGTCAGCGTGGTGACGCCGTCTTCGGTGTGCACAAGGATGTCGCTCATGATCGGTTCAATGGCTGGGGTTGTCGCAAGCGCCGCACGTTAGCACGATGTGGCGGCCTTGTCTGGAGTGTCGCGCCCATTGGTGACAGCCATGCCAGGCCTGGCGTCGCGCCTACACTGGCGTCGGTTCCACTCGCACCCGACGACATGAAACTGCCTGCCCACCTCCATGGCCTGCTGGCCACGGCCGGCCTGGTCCTGAGCCTGTGCTGGCCGGCCACGGCAGCGGCACAGACCACCCCCGCCGCCACACCGGCGGAGCGGCCACGCATCGGCCTGGTGCTTTCCGGCGGCGGGGCGCGGGGGCTGGCCCATGTGGGCGTGCTCAAGGTGCTGCAGGAGGCCCGGGTGCCGGTCGACGTGATCGCCGGCACCTCCATGGGCGCCATCATTGGCGGCCTGTACGCCAGCGGCATGACGCCGGACGAGATCGAGCGCGAGATTCTGCAGCTGGAATGGGGTGGCCTGTTCGATTCGCGGGAGCCCCGGCAACTGCTGTCACAGCGCCGCAAGGAGGAGGACTTCCTGCTCTCGCCCGTGCTGCGGCTGGGCTTTCGGGACGGCGAGTTCCGCCTGCCCTCGGGCGCGGTCTCGACCCGCGCCCTGGAGACCATGCTGCGGCGCTACACCCTGCCGGCGCGGCACCTGGCCACCTTCGACGGGCTGCCCACGCCCTTTCGCGCGGTGGCCACCGACATGGAAACCGGCGAGGCGGTGGTGCTGGACCAGGGCGACCTGGCCGGCGCGCTGCGCGCCAGCATGTCGGTGCCCGGTTTTTTCTCGCCACTGGAATGGGACGGCCGCATTCTGGGTGACGGCGGCCTGGTCAACAACCTGCCCGTGGATGTGGCGCGGCGCATGGGCGCCGATGTGGTGATCGCGGTCAACATCGGTACACCCTTGGCCGGACGGGACAGCCTGGTCAGCCTGCTGGGTATCACGGCGCAGATGGTCAACATCCTGACCGAACAGAACGTCAAGGCCAGCATCGCCAGCCTCAAGCCGACCGACCTGCTGCTGCAGCCCGACCTGGGCAAACTCACGGCCACCGATTTCGACCGTGCCGAGGAGCTGGTGCGCATTGGCACCGACGGCGCTCTGGCTGCCCGCCAGGCGCTGGCACGCCTGGCCGTCTCGCCCGACGCCTACCGGCAATGGCGGGCGCAACGGCAGGCCGTTTTCGATCAACAGCTGGTTCATGCCGGCCACATCGGCGCCATGCGTTTTGAAGGTGTGGATCCGGCCCAGACCGAGAGGCTGTCGGAGCTGATGGACACCGAGCCGGGGCAGGCAGTCGACCTGGCCCGCATCGAGACCGATCTTCAGCGCCTGGCCGCCACCGGCGACTACGAGCAGATCGACTACCGGCTGCAGCGCCTGGGCAGCAGCCGCAACGAAGAACTGATCGTGAGCCTGCAGGAGAACCGCTGGGGGCCGAACTACTTCCGGGTCGGTCTGGACCTGCGCACCGACTTCGATGGCCAGGGCGCCTTCAACCTGCGCATCAGCCACAACCGGCACTGGATCAACTCGCGCGGCGCCGAGTGGCGCAACCGGCTGCAGCTGGGCGAAACCCTGGGCGCCTTCACCGAGTTCTACCAGCCGATCAACATTGCCGACGACTGGTTCGTCGCGGCCTGGGCCGACGCCGAGCTCAAGCGGATCGACCTGTTCGACCAGAGCGGCAACGCGGTCGCCATCGGCAAGCGGCGCGGCCTGAGGGTGGGCGCCGACGTGGGCTGGCCGCTGGGCCTGCAGGGCAACGTCGGTGAGCTTCGCGCCGGCCTGGTGGTCTGGGCACGGCGTGCCACGCCGGAGATCGTCAGCGACCGCCTGGTGGGCCTGCGTCTGCCCACTGGCACGCAGCGGTGGCAGGAGGCCGGCCTTCGGCTCGCCTTCGTCTCGGACCAGCTCGACTATGCCAACTTCCCCTCCAGGGGCCACCGCCTGAACGCCGAGCTCATCCATGGCCGCCTGCGCGAACTGGGGAGCACCACGCGCGACTTTGTTCGACTGGACTCGCAATTCACCGCGGCCTACACCCGCGATGTGCACACCCTGAATCTGGGCCTGCGCCTGGCCCTGGCCAACCCGGTGCCGGTGGGCGCCATTGACGAGTTCTCCCTGGGTGGTTTCCAGCGCCTCTCGGGCTACCGCGTGGGCCAGGTCAGCGGCAACTACCTGGCCTTCGGCCGCCTGACCTACTACCGGCGCATGCCTTGGGATGTGGGGGTGGCGCGGGCCCTGTTCCTGGGTGGCTCGCTGGAAGTGGGCAACGCCTGGGTGCGTCGCGACGACATCAGTGCCAGGCGCCTGCGGGTGGGCTCCAGCCTGTTCCTGGGCGCGGACACGGGCGTGGGGCCGTTCTACCTGGGCCTGGTCCATGCCCCTAAGGGCTACACGGGGCTGTACCTGCTGCTCGGACGGCCGTGAGCTGGGGGGCTCGCGCCGCTACTCCTTGAAATACACCACCTGGTGCGTGCTGCACAACAGGTGTCCGTTCTCGCTCCAGAGCAGGGCGGTCTGGTCGAAGAAGCCGTTGCGAAAGGCCTGGGCCCGCGCCTGACCCAGTGTCCAGCCGTGACCGCATTCGGCCAGTTGCGCCACACCGGCGTGGAAATAGACCGTCATGGACACCGTGCCGGCCGGCACGCGGGTGGCCCTG
>SBFU01000428.1 GCA_006227785.1 Burkholderiales bacterium | reverse complement strand
TCGCTCATGCTGCCCTGGACCGCCGAGCTGTGCATGGACCGCATCGGTCGCGAAGCGCTCTACGAAGCTGGCGAGACCGACGCGTGAGCCCTCCGGCAGAAGCGCTCGCCTCGCCGCTGGCCCGGGCCCTGTACGGCCAGGTCGCCAGTGATGCCTCACGGCCGGCACTGACTCTGCATGCACCGGACGGACACCTTGTCCTGACCCAGGGCCAGCTGTGGGACCAGATCGAACAGCTGACCCGCCGCTTTCACCGGTGCGGACTGCAGGCCGGTGACCGCCTGGCCTGGCTCGGTCTGAACCATCCGATGCAGCTGGCGGCGCTGTTCGCCTGCGCCCGCCTGGGTGCGATTTTCATGCCGCTGAACTTCCGGCTGGCCGCTGCCGAACTGCAGCAGGTGCTGGACGACGCCACACCGGCCTGGCTGGTGCACGACGCCGGGCACGCCGATGTCGCTGTGGCGCTGCGCGGCCCGGGCCGGATCAGCCAGGATGAATTGATGGCGTCTGCGCAGGCGCAGGAGGTCGTCTGCCCGACCACCGATGAAAACACCCCTGTGCTGCTGGTCTACACCTCGGGAACCACCGGCCGACCGCGCGGTGCCCTGCACACACAGGCGGCCCTGCTGGCCAATGCCCGCGCCAGCGAATGGGCGCACGGCTTCTGCGCCAATGACGTGGTGTTGTCGACCTTGCCTCTGTTTCATGTCGGTGGCCTGTGCATTCAGACCTTGCCGGCCTTGCTGGCGGGTGTGCCCGTCGTTGTGCACCCGCGCTTTGATCCGAAGGCCTGGCTCGACGAGGTGGCCACCGGCCAGATCACGCTGTCCCTGCTGGTGCCGGCCACCATCCGGGCCATCATCGAGCAGCTGGCCTGGCAGGCGGCTTCGCTTGGTCGCTTGCGCGGCATCATGACGGGGTCCAGCACGGTGCCCCTGCACTACCTGCAGGCTTTCCATGCCCGGGGTATCCCGGTCGGGCAGGTCTACGGCAGCACCGAAACCGGGCCAGTGTCCGTCGTGCTCGGGCTGGCCGATGCCATTGAGCGCGAAGGGGAGGCGGGCTGGCCACATCCGGGGGCGCGAATTCGCCTGCTCGACGCAGAAGGCCACGAGGTAGCGCCAGGTGAGACCGGCGAAGTCTGCGTGCAGGCAGACAACCTGATGCGGGGTTACTGGAGGCCCGATGGCCGTGCGGGTGACGGCCTGCAGGACGGCTGGTTCCATACCGGCGATCTGGGTCGCCTGGCGCCGGATGGCTGTCTGTGCATCGTCGGTCGGGCCAAGGACATGATCATCTCGGGCGGTGAGAACATTTATCCGGCCGAGATCGAGAACCTGCTGCTGTCGCTGTCCGGTGTGCTGGAGTGCGCGGTGGTCGGGGTACCGGACGAGCGCTGGGGTGAGACGCCGGTGGCAGCCATCGTGGCCGAGCCCGACAGCGGCCTGAACGCCGAGACCGTGCTGGCCCATTTGCAGGCGCGCATGGCCCGCTTCAAACTGCCGCGTCGGTTGGTGTTTGTGGATGCGTTGCCCAAGAGTGCCCTGGGCAAGGTGCAGAAGGCGCGGCTGCTGAGAGAACTGGCGGGCTCTGCAGGCGACGCCTCAGGTGTCGCCTGAGACGCTGGCGGTGGGCAGCTGCAGCCGCAGCATCCGGAACTCCGAGGGCCTTGTCTGGGCCACGCCGATCAGACACACCAGGCGCCCGGCCTGCTCGTCGTCGGCTGTCATCGTGCTGCGGTCGCAGCGCACAAAGAACGCCTGTTCGGGTTTTTGCCCGGCCAGGCCGCCCATGCGCCATTCTTCCATCAGGTAGTTGACGACCATCGCCTGAACCTGGGCCCACAGCGGCTCCCCATTGGGCTCGAACACCACCCACTGAAGTCCCCGCTCGATGGATGCCTTGAGGTGGTTGAAGTGGCGCCGGACACTGACGTAAATCCATTCGCGGTCACGCGAGAGCGTGCGTGCACCCCAGACCAGGGTGCCCAGGCCTGAGAGAGTCCGCAGGCTGTTGATGCCCTGGCCGTTCAGCAGCTCCTGTTCGTCGTGCGACAAGGGGCGGGCCAGTCGCAGCACGCCATGCAGAACCTCGTTGGCCGGCGCGCGGTGAATGCCCCGCAAGGCATCGGAGCGCGCATAGATGCCGCACAGAAAGCCCGAAGGGGGCAGCATCAGCGTCTCGTTCGGTGCTGCCGGGTCGGCCACCACCACCCATGGGTGGTACATGGCCGCCTGGGCGCTGTCGATGGCTTCGCGCCACGCCAGAACCGCCTGGGCGTCGGCTTCCGGCGGCGCGTCCAGAATGGCCATGCGGTGGCGTCGGGTGTCGGCCACATGGTCCAGCAGCCATTGCTGCTGTGCCTGCGCGAGGTCACCTATGTCTCCAGATGCGCCCGTCATGCAGGAGGGCATGGCCACCAGGGAAATGTCCGGCTCGTCGTCCAGCCGCTGCAGGGCTCCGGCTGTGGCCTCCAGCGTGGCCGCATGGGGCCCGGATGCATGGCCCAGGTGACCGGTGCTCACGATGTGCAGTCGCTGACCGCCCTGGGCAAAAAAGGCATGGGCAGCGTGCCCTGTGTAATGGACCAGGCGGGTGGGTGCTGGCCCGGTCACGTCCCATGCCGGCTCCAGACCACCGTAGATGGCCTGGAACTCGCCGAAGCTGCGCAATGGAGGGGACAGCTCGTCCACAGGGCCGCGAATCGTGGGCCCCACAAAGGCGCAAACCCCCGTCGGGCGGGGCTCCACGGTCGGCAGCGACGGCCGCAGTTCGGTGACGTAGGGGCCGGACAGTGCAAAGCGTCGCATGGTGAGTTCCCTGGCTCGTCTGTGCACGCAGGCCCAATGCCCGCCGTGCTCTTTGCGCGCGATTGTGGTCAGAGACAGCCACCGGCGCATCCCTCAAGCTGAGGAGGGGCCACTCTGCGGTGCTCAAGCCTGCAGGAACAGGGTCGGATCCACCATCTGGCGGTTGAGCATCACGCCCCAGTGCAGGTGCGGCCCGGTGGCCCGTCCGGTGGCCCCCACCGCGCCCACGGCCTGACCTGGCGCGAGGCGGTCGCCCGTTTGCACCGAGATCTGGCTGAGGTGGCACATCATGCTCAGCAAGCCACCACCATGGTCCAGCCAGACCGTCAGGCCATTGAAGAAGTAGTCGCCAGAGTCGATCACTTCGCCCCCCAGAGGAGCGGTCACCGGCGCGCCCTTGGGAGCGGCAATGTCAATTCCGCTGTGGGGCTGCCGGGCCTGTCCGTTGAACACCCTTCTTGCACCGAAGGGGCTGGAGAGCCTGCCATTGACCGGGGCCGACATGCGCAGCGCATCAGGGCCGGCGAGCCAGTCAGTCGGCGCCTGGGAAAAGCGCTGGGTCACCATCTGCTGGTGGGTCCGCTCGCGCTGGTGCCGTGCCAGGTCTTGGGGGGACAGCTCCACCGTCCGGGGTTCGACCCGCAGGTGCTGCTCCGGGTAGCGGTGGGGCTCAACCACATACTGCGCGGTTTGCTTGGGCTGGCCCGGCACCAGCCATTCGATCTCGTGTGTGCCTGGCTCGGCCGACAAGGCAATACCAACCCAGGCGTACCACCCGCTGGACTGGCCCAGGACAAGCAGGGGGACGTCGCCCTGAAATGCCAGGGGACTGGATTCGGCGGGGCCGAGGTGCACGCGGGCCAGTCCACCTGGCACAGATCGTGGCTTGGGCCAGCCGCTCGGGGCAGCAGCGGGCGCG
>SBFU01000237.1 GCA_006227785.1 Burkholderiales bacterium | reverse complement strand
CCCACTGAACAGTGGAGGGCATGTCAGGCGCGGGTGGCCAAGACTTACTTGGAGTGCTTCGCCATGAGCGATCTCATTTGTTTGACGAGGGCAGCACCATCGACGCCCTTGGCTTTGACTTCGTTCACCCAGTCGGTCTCAACCGCCAGCGAAGCCTGGCGCCAGCGGTCCGTTTCTGCCGCATCGAGCTGCACGATGCTGTTACCGGCCTTTTCTGCGATGGCTTTGGCGGCAATGTCGCCACCATCCATGCCGCGGCCAAATGCCGCCGCCAGACTTAGCCCCGAGTTGTTGTCGATCACCTGCTTCAGGTCATCGGGCAGCTTGTCGTAGGCCCGTTTGTTCATTTGGAAGGCAAAGCCGGTGACGTACAGACCGTGACTGCCGGTAAAGCTGGTGTGATTCTTCACCAGCTCCGTGACCTTCACCGCGGGTGTGACCTCCCAAGGCAGGGTGGTTCCGTCCAGCACGCCTTTGGACAGCGCTTCGGACACCCCCGGTACAGGCATGCCGACAGGCGTTGCCCCCAGTTTGGTCAGCATGCTGTTGACAATGCGGCTGCCGCCACGGATTTTCATGCCCTTCAGGCTTTCCAGGCCTTTGATGGGGGCCTTGGTGTGGAAAAGGCCGGGTCCATGGGTGTGCACGGCCAGCAGTTTCACGTCCCTGAATTCGTCCGCCGCGTTGGCCTGGACGTACTCCCAGAAAGCCTGCGATGAGGCCTCGGACGACAGGCCTGTCATGAAGGGCAGCTCGATGACCTCGCTCTTGACGAATCGTCCTGGGGTGTAGCCCAGCACGGTCCAGGTGATGTCGGCCACGCCGTCGCGGGCCTGGTCGAACAGCTGGGGCGGCGTGCCGCCCAGCTGCATGGCGCTGTACATCTGGATCTTGATGCGACCTTTGGATTCCGCTTCGACCTTCTGGATCCAGGGCGCGATGACCTTGCTCGGGATGGTGGCTTGGGGCGGCAGGAACTGGTGCAGGCGCAGCGTGACTTCCTGTGCCGAAGCGCTGGTGCTGGCGCCTGTAGCGAGGGCCACCATCGTGATCGCTTTGAGCAGTTGGCGTTTTCCGTTGTCCATGATGTCTCCTTTGGGTGGGGGGTGGGAAAAAACAGGATGGGGTGTCAGGGGTTCACGTAGGCGGTCTTGACCGTGGTGTAGAAGTCCGCGGCGTAGCGGCCCTGCTCCCTCGGTCCATGGCTGGACGCTTTGCGACCGCCAAAGGGCACGTGTGGATCGACGCCTGCGGTCGGCGCATTGACCATCACCATGCCGGCCTGCAGGTGGCGCTGGAAAAGCGACGCCATCTTCAGTGAGGTGGTGCACACGCCCGCCGACAGGCCATAGGCCGTGTCGTTGGCGATCTCGAGTGCCTCGTCGGCATCGCGCGCCCGGATCACGCTGGCGACCGGTCCGAAGATCTCCTCGCGGTTGATGCGCATGGCATTGGTGGTGCCTGTGAACAGTGTGGGTTCCAGGTAGTGACCGGGCTGTCCGTCGATGGTTGCACGGTGTTCGCCGCCACTCACCAGCTCAGCGCCTTCGGCCTTGCCAAGGGCGATGTAGGACAGGTCCTGCTGCAACTGGTTGGCGTCGACCACCGGACCGATCACGGTCGCCGGGTGGCGCGCATCGCCGACCTTGAGCGCGCGCATGCGCTCCACCATGGCGGCCACGAAGCGGTCGTGAATGCCCTCGGTCACCACCAATCGCGAGCTGGCGGTGCAGCGTTGCCCGGTGGCATAGAAAGCGCCATTGACGGCACATTCGACTGCCGTCGACAGGTCGGCATCGTCTAGTATCACCAGGGGGTTCTTTCCTCCCATCTCCAGCTGGAATCGCGCCATAGCGCCCGGTCTTCCGACCGCGGCCTGCGCCACCTTGCGCCCTGTGGTTTCGGAGCCTGTGAAAGTGATCGCGTCGACTCGCGGATCGTTCAGAATCACCTGGCCAAGCTCGCGTCCGCTGCCCATCACCAGGTTGAAGGTGCCCGCCGGCAAGCCGACGCGGCTGAAGATTTCGGCCAGCGCCCAGGCGCATCCCGGCACCAGCTCGGCAGGTTTGAAGACCACCGCATTGCCATAGGCCAGGGCCGGTGCGATCTTCCAGGCGGGAATGGCCAGCGGAAAGTTCCAGGGCGTGATGATGCCCACCACGCCCACCGGCTCGCGGGTGATGGCCACGTTCATGCCGGGACGGGTGGACGCCAGCGCCTCGCCTGGCACGCGCAGGGCTTCTCCGGCGAAGAACTTGAAGATCTGGCCGGCTCGCAGCACCTCGCCGAGCGCATCGGGCAAGGCCTTGCCTTCCTCGCGCGCAAGCAGATCGCCCAGCTCGACTTTGCGGGCCAGGATCTCGCTGCCCACCGCGTCCAGCGCATCGGCCCGCTGCTGGGGGGTGAAGGCCGCCCAGCGCGGCAGGGCATGCCGGGCCGCGGCAATCGCGTCCTCCGCCTGCGCCCGGCTGGCACGGCTGTATTCGCCCACCACATCGCGGGTGTCCGACGGGTTGATATTCAGGGTGGTATCGGGGCCGGCCACCCACTGGCCGGCGATGTAGTTGTCATTCATGGCACGGACCGGGTTTCAGTTGACCGCTTTGGATTGGCGCAGGTTGTCCTTGAAGCGGTCGGGCACACGCTCGTCGAAGCCGAGTGCCACGCGACGCACTTCCGGGCTGTCGGTGGGGGCATGGCCCACACCCAGCGCCGCCGCGCGCGGTGCGGCGATGGCGGTGACGGTGCCACTGATACGGCCGATGCCGGTGATCTCGCATTCGACAATCTGCCCCGGATCGACCGAGCGTGAGTGACAGGGCGTGCCCATCAGGATCACGTCGCCCGGCACCAGGGTGATGTGGCGGGCCAGGTCGGCGATCACATAGTGCGGGCCCCAGATGGTTTCATCGCCGATGTGCGCTTCCTGCACCACCAGGCCATTGACGTAGGTGCGCAGGGTCTGCTCGAACAGGTTGACGCCGCGCACGATGCCGGGGCCGATCGGCAGCAGGGTGTCGGCGCCTTTGACGCGCAGCATGCTGCCCTGGTCGGTGTCGCGGAAGTCCTGCAGCCCCATGTCCAGTGCGGGGCAGAAGCCCTCGATGTGGTCCCAGGCCTCGTCGGGCGTGACGTTGCGGCAGGTCTTGCCGATGACCACGGCGTACTCGCCCTCGTAGTTGAGGTACTTGCAGTCGGCCGGTTTGAGAATCTGGCCCTTGTGGCCGTTCAGCGAGGTGGGCGGCTTGGTGAAGTAGGTCGGCGTTTCGGTGGGCTTGGGTTTGTTGCGTGTCTCGAAGCTGCGCGAGCTGTACGAGATGTGGACCGCGATGATCTTGCTCGGATTCACCGGCGGCAGGTAGTGCGCCGATTCGGCATCCACCAGGCGGCCGTCATCCAGCCGCAGCTGACCATCATCTTGCATCGTGCCCCAGAAACTGGATCCACCGATCAGCACGCGCCGCCGCTCGATGCGGGGGCCTTGCATCACCGCCGGGAGTTGCGTGTACGGGAATTCGAATTTCATGCGTGCTCCTCTCGTGCGCTGAAACTGAACTCGCTGCCGGAGGCTGAGGTCTTGTTGCTCAAATGTGGGGTGGTGTCGAACCAGATGTGGATGTTTCCGGTGCCACGCGCGTTTTCGTACGCGGACAGCGGCTCACCTTTCGCGCGGCATTCCGCTGCGCCCAAGGCGCCGACCATCTGCAGGTAGTGCGCGCCGAAGGCCTCCCA
>SBFU01000082.1 GCA_006227785.1 Burkholderiales bacterium | reverse complement strand
CATCGAGCTCGAATTCCCCTTCGACATCGACCTCACCGAAACCCAGATCCGCATCGGCAATGCGCTTTCGAGGGTGAGCAGCTACCCCGAAAACGTCAGCCAGCCGCGCGTGGTCACCTCGTCATCGGCGACCGAGCCCTTTCTGCGTTACGGCATCTCCCCGCTGCCGGGCAACCCGCAGGGCGTGAACCTGACGCTCATGCGCGACTTCGTCGAAGACAACGTGCGCCCGCGAATGGAGGCGGTGGCGGGCGTGTCTGAAGTCAGCATTGGCGGCGGTGCGCAGCGGCAGATCCAGCTGTGGATCGATCCGCAGCAACTGGCCGCGTACGGCCTGTCGGTGCAGGACGTGCGCCAGGCGCTGCGCGCGCGCAACCGCGATGTATCGGGCGGTGTGCTGGAAGAAGGCAAGCGGCGCTACCTGTTGCGCACGGTGGGTCGCTTTGACAGCGTGGACGAACTGGGCGAGCTGGTGCTGGTGCGCCGCGGCGACAGCCTGGTGCGGCTGAAGGATGTGGCGCAGGTGGTGTCGCATCACCAGCCGCTGACCTCCATCAACCGCTTCAACGGCGAGCCGGTGCTTGGTGTGGCGGTGCGTCGCGAGAACGGTGCCAACGTGATCGCCATCAAGCGGGCCATGACCGCCGAGGTCGAACGGATCAACGCGGAGCTGCTGGCGCCGGTGGGTTTGCGCCTGGGCCTGACCTCGGACGACGTGCGCTATGTCGAGGCATCGGTCAGCAATGTCTGGAAAAACCTGGCCATCGGCGGGGCGCTGGCATCGCTGGCGCTGCTGGCGTTCCTGCGCTCCTGGCGCGCCACCCTCACCGGCGTGGTCGGCATTCCCCTGTGCACGCTGGCCGCTTTTCTGGGGCTGATGATCGCCGGGCGAACCATCAATGTCATTTCGCTGGCGGGTATCGCGTTTGCCATCGGCATGACGGTGGACAACAGCATTGTGGTGCTGGAGAACATCGAGCGGCTGCGCCGCCGCGGACTGGATCGCTGGGCCGCTGCCGTGACCGGTGCGCGCGAGGTGGGTCCGGCGGTGCTGGCTTCCACCCTGACCACGGTGCTGGTGTTTCTGCCGATCCTGTTCATCGAGCAAGAAGCCGGGCAACTGTATTCGGACATCGCGGTCGGCATTTCCGCGGCCATCCTGATGTCCATGCTCACCGCGCTGGCACTGGTGCCGGCCATGGCGGCGCGGCTGGATTTCAGGACCCGTCTGCAAGAGGACGCGACCGGCCACGCCAACCCCGGCCGATTCTCGAGACAGGTGCAGGCCGCTGTGGATGCCTGCCTGTCCAGCGCTTCGCGCCGCTGGGCGGCCGTGGCCGGCGGTGTGGCGCTGACCGCTGCACTGGTGATCGGGTTGACGCCCCCGGCCGAGTACCTGCCCGAGGGCGAGGAGGCCAAGACCTTTGCCCGCATGAGCGCACCTCCGGGCTACAACCTGTCTGAAATGATGACCGTGGCCGAGCAGGTGCAGAACAAGTTCGTGCCGCAGGTGGGGGCCTCCGACGACACGTTTTCCCAGGGCAGCACCGATGTGCCGCCCCTGCTGTCGTTCTTCATGGCCACCCAGCCGACCGGCCTGATCGTGATCGCGGAGCCCAGCGACCCGAAGAACATCGACGCCTTGATGGAAGCGCTGACGAACCACTACCAGACCTTTCCCGGCATGCGCGCCTTCGCCTCGCGCGGCTCCATCATCAGCAGCAACGACGGAGGCACGCGCAGCATCAACATCGACATTGCCGGCCCGGATCTCCAGGATTTGTACCGGGTCGCGATGGCGGTCGACCGCCGGGCACGCGAGGTGTTCGACAGGCCCCGCATCCAGAGCCAGCCGCCGTCGCTCACGCTCGCGCAGCCCATGGTGGAGGTGCGCCCCGACTGGGACCGGGCCGCCGAAGTGGGCCTGGATGCCGCCACCCTCGGCTTCACCGTCGCCGCGCTCACCGACGGGGCGTACATTGACGAACTGATCCTGGACGACCGCAAGGTCGATGTGGTCGGGTACGGCCCGACGGGCCCGGGCGCGCGGTTGACCAGCCTGGGCGAACTGCCGATCCACACACCCTTGCGCGGGACGCTGCCGCTGTCCAACCTGGCGCAGATAGAAGAGCGGGTGGACGTGAGCCAGGTGAGACGGATCGACGGTCGCCGCACCGTCACGGTGGGCATCATTCCGGCGCGCGAAGTGGCCCTGGAAGCGGGAGTGGAAGTCGCGCGCCGCGATATCGTCCAGTGGCTGCAGGACCAGGGCGAAGTGCCGCCGGGCGTGAGCCTGAAAATCTCCGGGGCATCGGACCAGCTCGACGAGACAAGGGACGCCCTGAGTGGCAACTTCCTGGTCGCCATACTCATCATCTACCTGGTGCTGGTGGCGATCTTCACGCACTGGGGTTACCCGCTGCTGGTGCTGGCCACGGTCCCGATGGGGCTGGCTTTCGGCATTGGCGGGCTGGCCCTGCTGAACCTGGTGGGCGGCTGGTTGCCCCTGGTCGGCGCGCTGGCGATCTCGCAACCGCTGGACATGATCACCATGCTGGGCTTTCTGATTCTGCTGGGCACCGCCGTCAACAACCCGATTCTGGTGGTGACACAGGCCCGCAGCCTGCGCCGCCTGCAACCAGGCCTGCCGGTGCATGAGATCGTGAGCCAGGCCGTGGCCTCGCGCCTGCGACCGGTCGCGATGACCACGGTCACCACCGTGTGCGGCCTGCTGCCTCTGGTGTTGATACCGGGCGCGGGCAGCGAGCTGTACCGGGGCGTGGGGGTTGTGGTTCTTGCAGGACTGGTGGGCTCGGTGCTGGTGACGCTGTTCTTTCTGCCCGCATTGCTCACCATCTGCATGAAGGGCATGGGTCGCCTGGCCCCTGGTCGATTGCCCCTGCCCGACGCCCGGCAGGCGGTCTGAGCGGGCAGCCCGTCAAACGCCACCACGTCCAAAGCAAGTCATGAACCAACCACTGATGCCGATGCCGACCGACATGCCCCACACCACACCCCACCTGATCGAGGCCGACGGCCTGTCCATGCACTACACCATCGGGACCCGTCAGGTGCCGGTGCTGCGCAATGTCAACCTGCGCATTGCCACCGGCACGCGGGTGGCCATTGCGGGACCTTCGGGCTCTGGCAAGACCTCGCTGCTGCTCCTGCTCAGTGGGCTCGAGCGGCCCGGGGCGGGGAGTATCCGGGTGGACGGTGTGGACCTGGGCAGCCTGGACCGCGACGCCCTGGCCGACCTGCGTCGCGAGCGGGTGGGCATCATCTTCCAGAGCTTCCATTTGCTGCCCAGCCTGAGCGCGCTGGACAACGCGGCCCTGCCACTGCAGATGGCGGGCGCCAGCGGCGCACGCGAGGCGGCCACCGAGATGCTGCGCCGCGTCGGCCTGTCCGACCGCTTGCACCACCGCCCGTCCCAGCTCTCCGGTGGCGAGCAGCAGCGCGTGGCCATTGCCCGTGCCCTGGTGCACCGCCCGCGCCTGCTGCTGGCGGACGAACCCACCGGCAACCTGGACGACCAGACCGCCGAATCGGTGCGCGAGCTGCTGTTCAGCCTCAACCGAGAGCTGGGCACCACGCTGGTGCTGGTGACGCACGATCTGGACTTTGCCGCCCGCTGCGACCGCGTGCTGCGCCTGCACGACGGGCAACTGCACGAAACCCCTGTGCAACGCCAGCCGGAGCTGACCGATGCCGTTTCTGCTTGACCTGGCCTGGCGCGACCTGCGCGC
>SBFU01000187.1 GCA_006227785.1 Burkholderiales bacterium | reverse complement strand
CTGGCGGGGTCAGGTGATTGCCCAGGCGCGGCAGGCCCTGTTCCAGGCCGTCGACGGCCTGTCAGCCTGAGCGCTCAGTCACCCGAGACGTAGGCGCCCGAGAGCTGCAGCAGATGCTGCCGCTGGCCTGACTCGAGGTAGGGTGCCAACAGGTTCAGCACGTGACGCGCGCCGCGCAGCAAGGCCTTTTGCGCGTGGTCCGGCTCCAGTGCATGGCGCGGGTCGCGAACGTATTCGAAGCTGAGCCAGTAGGTGAACACCACCACCATGCAGTTCGCCGTGGGCTCCACCTCCCGGGTGTCGATGTCGACCGCGCCGCTGCGGCTCATGCCGGCCAGCAGCAGCCGGACCGCACGCACCTTGCGAGACAGCAGCTCCTGGAAACGCTTTTCGAGCAGGCGGTTCTTGGACAGCAGGTCGTTGAGGTCCCGGTAGAGGAAGCGGTTCGACCAGGTGGTCTCGAACAGGGAATGGAAAAAGAACCAGGCATCCTCGACATTGCGCACACCGTCGGCGGCAGCCAGAATCTGGTCCAGCTCGCGCTCGAAGCGCTCGTACAAGGCATTGATCAGTTCGTCCTTGGCCGGGTAGTGGTAGTACAGGTTGCCCGGACTGATGCCGAGCTCGGCCGAGATCAGGGTGGTCGAAACGTTGGGCTCGCCAAAGCGGTTGAACAGCTCGAGTGTGACTTCGAGAATGCGTTCAGCGGTGCGGCGAGGGGCTTTGCGAACCATGCTCAGGCGAGCCCCCGGCTGGCCGCACGCTGTCGCAGCCGGTGTTCCAGGGTGTCCAGCGTGGCATGCAGACGACGCACCGGGTCGGCCACCCTTTTGTCGGGTCCGTGCAGCAGTCGGCGGTCCGGGTCGGCAAGGGCCGCCTGATCGAGCCGGATGCCATGGCGCTGCAGCTTGCGGGAAATGTCGTCCGCATTCTGGCGCAGCAACTGCCGTGTCTGCTGGAACGCGTGTTCGGCCAGCTGGCGTCGCTGACGGTAGCTGAAGGTGTTGGCGAAGAACATCTCGGCGTCACGCTGGTCGGGTTCGATCAGCACGATGTCGCTATCGGGGTAGGCGCGCTCGTAGTGCTTGAGCCCGAGGGCCAGGCGCGAGTGGATCATGGAACGGAAGGTCTGGCTCATGACGGCCGGCAAGCCGCCATCCACCAGCGAAGGGATGCGCTGGTGCCGGGCCGCCTTCGGGTCGGCGTGAAAGGGAACCAGCGGGTTCAGGCAGATCAGCAGACGGGCACCTTCATCCAGCGCCACCGTGGCGTGCAGTGTCTTTTTCAGCGCGCCGTCGACGTAGTGCCGGCCTGCGATTTCCACCGGCGGGAACAGGCCGGGCAGGGCAGCACTGGCCTGGATGGCGCGCGAGATGGGGACATGGTCCCAGCCAGGGCGACCAAATGGCGTCGATTCGCCGCTGTCCAGATCGGTGGCCACCAGGGTCAGGCGGGCCTTGAGCTGGCGGAAGTCGTTGCTGCGGCCATCCCGGCTGAACAGGCGTTCGATCTGGCGGTGGATGTCCTCGTTGTCAAATACCCCGGTGGGCAGGATGGCGCCCAGCTGCTCCGCCGCCTGACTCAGCGGCCGGCCTTGCACCAGCCATGTCCACAGTGCGGAACCCAGCAACTGGGGCAGGCGCGCCGCGCGCAGACCCAGTTCGCGCCAGGCCGGTTTCATCAGCCAGGCCGGATCAAAGTTCTCCTCCGTGGGCAGATCCTCGATGAACGCATCGCAAAGCTGCCTGGGCGTCATGCCGTTGGCCAGGCCTGCGGCAATGAAGCCTCCGGCCGACACGCCAACGTAGTGGCCGCAGGTGTTGAAGTCCAGTCCGGTCAGGCTGTCATCCAGGGCACACAGGGCACCGATCTCGTAGATGGCGCCCAGTGGCCCCCCGCCTGCCAGGGCCAGTGCCACGGCCGGCCGGTGCTGGCGCGATCGATCAGACGTTGCGCGTCGTGAACTCATGTCCATGAGTGTAGGGGCATAGTTGGCGTGACCATGCTGCGTTGCAGCACCGGCTTCAAAGGCGCCGAAGGGGCGTCAAGCGCCCCTTCGGTCGATCACGCCCCAAGGCGGGCATGCCCATGCTTTCAGGCGGCCTTCTTGCGCGCCGGTGCCTTGCGCGCTGGCGTTTTGCGTGGGGCGGGGGCGGCCTTGACGCTGGCCTTGGAGGCCGCCTTGCGGGCCGGTTTGGCAGGTGCCACACCCGACATTTCCTGGACCATCCGACCCAGTTCGTCGATGCGTGCCACCAAGGCCTCGACATCGCGGGCTGCGGGCACACCCAGCTTGCCCAGCGCCTTGGCCACGCGCTCTTCAAAGATGTTCTCCAGCTTGTCCCACTGGCCCTGGGCCTTGGACGAGATGTCGTTGGCCATGTGGCTCACGCGGCTGGTGGCTTCATTGATGCGCTCCTCGGCCACCGACTGCGTCTTGCGCTGGATGGACAGGCCTTCCTTGACCAGGGTCTCGAAAACCTTGCCGCCTTCTTCCTGGGCCTTGGAGAAGGCCCCCAGGCCGGCCAGCCAGATTTGCTGGGCCGAGTCGCGGATGGCGCCCGACAGCGGGCTGTTGCTGCCGGCGGCGGCCTTGTCGGCCTTGCTGGCGGGTTTCTGGATCTTCTTGACCATGGGACGACTCCATCTGGGGTTTCAAAAGGACCAGCCACATGACTGGTTATCCGGTGATTGAACTTTAGGGGTTGGCGGTCCCGCTTTGTAGGGAGTGCCGACTAAAGCGAACGGACGTGCGGGTCGGCACGGGTTTGTGCGGAATCGGTGCCGCCGTCTCTTCGTGAAGAATGGACGTTTTGGCTTCACCCACAAACCAAGGAGTTTCCCCATGCATTACTTCGTCACCGGCGCCACCGGTTTCATCGGCAAGCGACTCGTCAAGAAGCTGCTGGAACGCAAAGGTGCTGTGGTGCACTTCCTGATCCGGCGCGAGAGCGAGGGCAAGGTGGCCGCCTTGCGCGAGTACTGGGGCCTCAAGGGCAGTGCGGGGGCGGCGCGCGCGGTGCCGGTCTTTGGTGACCTGACGGAAAAGAAGCTGGGCGTGTCGGCCGATGCCATCAAGCAGCTCAAAGGCCAGGTCGACCACTTCTACCACCTGGCGGCGGTGTACGACCTGGACGCCGATGCGGACAGCCAGATCGCGGTCAACATCGACGGCACGCGCAACACCGTCGAGTTCGCCAAGGCCATCGGCGCCGGGCACTTCCACCACGTCTCCTCGATCGCGGCAGCCGGTCTGTATGAAGGCGTGTTCCGCGAGGACATGTTCGACGAGGCCGAAGGCCTGGACCACCCGTATTTCAGCACCAAGCACGAGAGCGAGAAGATCGTGCGCACCGAGTGCAAGCTGCCCTGGACCGTGTACCGCCCGGCGGTGGTGGTGGGTGACAGCCGCACCGGCGAGATGGACAAGATCGATGGCATCTACTATTTCTTCAAGCTCATCCAGCGGCTGCGCCAGATCCTGCCGCCCTGGATGCCCAGCGTGGGACTGGAAGGCGGCCGCATCAACATCGTGCCGGTGGACTATGTGGTGAACACGCTGGACTACCTGAGCCACCACCACCGCAGCAGCGGCAAGTGCTTCCACCTGGTGGATCCGGTCGGTTACCGGGTCGGTGATGTGCTGGACATCCTGAGCAAGGCCGCGCACGCGCCCAAGATGAACCTGTTCGTCAACGCTGCGCTGCTCGGCTTCATCCCGAAAAGCGTCAAGAAGGGTCTGATGGCACTGGCGCCC
>SBFU01000351.1 GCA_006227785.1 Burkholderiales bacterium | reverse complement strand
GGCCGGCCAGCAGCGTGGTGCGCAGGATGCTGATGGAACTGATGTCCGCATAGACCTGGGGAGGTGGCAGCCCGGCGGCCGCCGCCGCCGCCTCGATGATGGGCCGCACGCCGTGCGGCTGGGCCGGCAGGATCAGGGGTTCGGCCAGTGCGCGCCGCAGGCTCAACCCACGGCACCGGGCGGTCCGGCCTGCGGCTGGCTCGATCAGGCACAGCTGCTCGCTGAGCACCGGCAGGACCGACAGGCCGTCCAGATGTCCGTCGTCGAACAGCACCGCCAGCTGGATCTGACCGGCACGTAACTGGCGCAGCAGGTTGCCGGTCAGCTCTTCAGTGAGCTCCAGCTCGATGCCCGGGTGCCGTTCATGCACCTCTCGCAGCAGCGGCAGCGCCAGCGCATGGGACGCGCTGTGCGGAATGCCGAACACCACCTTGCCGGTCAAGGCGCCGCCGCCGTGGCGCACGCTGGCCACGGACTCCTGGATCTGCCGCAGGATGGACACCGCATGTGGCAGAAAGCCCTGCCCGGCCTCGGTCAATTCGACGCCGCGCCGCGAGCGGCTGAACAGGCGCACGCCCAGCTCGTCTTCCAGCTGCGCCAGCTGGTGGCTCAGGGCCGACTGCGCCACATGGACCCGCTCGGCGGCCTTGGTGAAGCTGCCACTGTCGGCAATGGCAACGAAATAGCGCAACTGGCGGATTTCCATCTTGATTCGAGATGGTACAGCCGTTATTCAGTATTGGACAGATGGATCTGAACCGGGCCCAATACACCCATCCCACCCAGCGGATACCCGCCCTGACCGCCACAAGCGGTCAGCCAGCGCCCCACCCGGCCAGCGCGGTTGTCGGCAGCATCGCTCACCGGCGGTGTGGACCCCGGGTACGGCGTGTTCAGAGCTTGAAGCCGTACTCGACGGTCAGCGGCGCATGGTCGCTGAACTTCTCGCCCTTGTAGATGGCCTCGCTGCGTGCCGTCTGGGCCAGCGCCGGGGTGGCCAGGTGGTAATCCAGCCGCCAGCCCACGTTCTTCGCATAGGCCTGGCCCCGGTTGCTCCACCACGTGTAGCAGGCTTCGGTGGTCTCGGGCTGCAGATGGCGGTAGACGTCGACCAGACCGCCTTCGGTCAGCAGGCGGGTCATCCAGGCCCGCTCTTCGGGCAGGAAGCCGCTGTTCTTCTGGTTGCTCCTCCAGTTTTTCAGGTCATTCTGCGTGTGGGCGATGTTGACATCACCACAGACGATGAACTCGCGCTGGCCCTTGAGCGCCATCAGGTGCGGAAACATCAGATCCAGGAAGCGGTACTTGGCCTCCTGCCGCTCGGGGCCGGAGGAGCCGCTGGGAAAGTAGGCACTGACGATGGACAGCTTGCGCTTCGGCGTGTCAAAGCGCAGCTCGGCCCAGCGACCCTCGGCATCGAACTCGCCCCCATCGAAGCCGGCAACGACGTCACTGGGCTCATGGCGGGTGTAGACCGCGACGCCCGAGTAACCCTTCTTCTCGGCAAAGTGGAAATGGCCCTGCAGACCGGCCAGCGCCTCGAAGCGGCCGCTCACATCCGGCGCTTGCGCCTTGACTTCCTGCACACAAATACAATCGGGCGCATGTGCGGCCAGCCAGGCCTCCAGCCCTTTGCTGGTGGCCGAACGGATGCCGTTGAGATTGAGGCTGGTCAGTTTGAACAAGGACACTCCCATGGGGTCGGATAAGGACGCGGCAGCGGCCGGGGGCGCGCTGGCGCAGGAATTTGTGCAGTTCTGCGTCGACGCCGGCGTGCTGCGCTTTGGTGAATTCAAGACCAAGGCGGGCCGCCTGAGCCCCTATTTTTTCAATGCGGGCCTGTTCGACGACGGTGCCAAGCTGGGCCAGATGGCCCAATTCTATGCACAGGCCCTGATGACCAGCGGCATCGGGTTCGACATGATCTTCGGCCCCGCCTACAAGGGCATTCCCCTGGGTGCGGCGGTGGCCATCGAGCTGGCACGCCTGGGCCGCAATGTGCCCTTCGCCTACAACCGCAAGGAGGCCAAGGACCACGGCGAGGGCGGCACGCTGGTGGGCGCACCGCTCAAAGGGCGGGTGCTGATCGTCGACGATGTGATGAGCGCGGGCACCGCTGCGCGGGAGTCGATTGCGCTGATCCGGGCGGCAGGCGCCACCCCGCACGCGGTGGTGATCGCCCTGGACCGGCAGGAAAAGGCCACCGAGGTCGGTGCCGATGGCGTGGTCCGCGATGTGGACCACAGTGCGGTCCAGTACGTGCAACGCGAGCTGGGACTTCAGGTTTGCGCCATTGCGCGCCTGGCCGATTTGCTGCAGTATTTGAACTCGCACGCCGGTGACCCGATGGGTGAGCACCATGAACGGGTGCTCGCCTACCGTCAGCGCTACGGCGTCAACTGAACCCGGACCCGCTTTTGATCCACTTGCTCTCGAGGACATCGTTCTGCCGGCGCCAGGTCGCGCTGACGCTGGTGCTGTCCGGGCTGGTGGCCGTTGCCATGCCGGCCCTGGCGCAGAGCGCCGGGCAGAACCGTTCGGGCATTTACACCTGCATCGATGCCAAAGGTCGACGGATCACGGCCGACCGGCCGATTCCGGAGTGCATCGACCGCGAGCAGCGCGAGCTGGGCAGCAGCGGCACGGTCCGGCGTGTGGTGCCACCCAGCTACACCGCCGAAGAACGTGCCCGCATCGCGGCCCAGCGGCGCGCCGAAGACGAGGCCCGCGCCCGGGTGAACGAAGAGCGGCGCCGTGAAAGGGCCCTGCTCATCCGTTATCCCAACCAGGAGGCCCATGACAAGGACCGTGCGCTGGCCCTTGGACAGGTCGATGAGGTGGTGGACGCCGTGAAAAAGCGCGAGCTGGAACTGGCCGCCCAGCGCAAGGAAATCGACCAGGAACTGGAGTTCTACCAGAGCGACCCGACCCGCATTCCGGCCTGGCTCAAGCGCAAGCTCGAAGACAACGAGCAACAGGTGCTGGTGCAAAAACGCTTTCTGGTCGAGCAGGACCAGGAAAAGCGCCGCATCAATGAGCGCTTCGATGAAGAGCTGGCCAAACTGCGCCAGCTCTGGTCACAAATGGCGGGCAGCAGCCGCTGATCAACCGAGCTTCTGCTTCAGCAGCTCGCCCGCCTGTTGCGGGTTGGCCTTGCCCTTGCTGGCCTTCATGACCAGACCCACCAGTGCGTTGAAGGCCTTGTCCTTGCCGGCACGGTACTGCTCGACCATGGGGGCGTTGGCGGCCATCACCTCGTCGATGATCTTCTCCAGCGCACCGGAATCGTTCATCTGCTTGAGGCCTTTGGCCTCGATGACGGCGTCCACATCCTGACCCTCACCCGTCCACAGCGCGTCCATCACCTGCTTGGCGGCGTTGTTCGACACCGTGCCGTCGGCGATGCGTTTGAGCAGCGCGGCCAACGTCTCGGCACTGACCGGCACCTGGGCGATGTCCTTTTCTTCGTTGTTCAGGCGGCGCGAGATCTCGCCCATGACCCAGTTGCTGGCCATCTTGGCCTGGCCGCTGGCCTTGGCGGCCGTCTCGAAATAGGCCGCCATGGCCGGGCTCTGGGTCAGCGTGGTCGCGTCGTACTCGGGCAGGCCATAGTCGGCCACCAGGCGCTCCGCCATCTGGCGCGGCAGCTCGGGCATCGCCGCCTTCACCTCGTCCACCCAGCTGCGCGCGATCACCAGCGGCGGCAGGTCGGGATCGGGGAAGTAGCGGTAGTCGGCCGCGTCTTCCTTGGTGCGCATGGCGCGCGTCTCGCC
>SBFU01000412.1 GCA_006227785.1 Burkholderiales bacterium | reverse complement strand
AGACGCCAATTGAACGCGCCATCGAGCGGGTGCGGCAGCAGGCGTGGCAGGACGCCGACGTGCTCATCGTCAGCGATGGCGAGTTCGGTCTCACGCCCGCCACATTGACCCAGCTGCGACAGGCCAAGGAGCGGTTGGGTCTGCGCGTGCACGGCATTCTGATCGGCGACCGAGAGACCATCGGCCTGGTGGAAATCTGCGATGCGCTGCACTGGGTGCGCGACTGGCGCCGATATGGAGACTCCAAAGGTGCCGCCGCCGAAGGCTTCTCCCCGGTGCACAGCCGCAGCCTGACCGCCATGTACTTCCCGAACGCGGTTCGCCGCTGATCGCCATCGGCTTCAAGGGGCTCCCTGGAAGCCACCCCGGCGGTAGGTCAGGACCAACGTGTCGCGCCAGCCCAGCTGGTCCGGCGCCAGAGGCTGGATCGGCGTGGTCTCGTGAACCACACGCTCATCGTCCAGCAGCAACAGCGACCACGGCTCGGTCAGGGTGAAACGCTGGCCGCGAGGTCCATCCGTTTCGAACACACGGCTTTCACCCCCCTTGATCGCCTGGCGCCCCACCATGAAAACCGCCACCAGGTCGACCCCGTCGCGGTGCGCACCTTCGGGCGTGGGCCGGCCAATGCCATCGGTGGTGTCGATGCGGAACACATGCGCCTCGACATGCCAGGGCTGCCTTCCGCGCAACGCCGAGGCAGCCTCCCCGACCCGCGCCAGCAGCCGACTCCAGACCGGGAGCGACACCGTGGCGGGCAGCACCGGATCGAACCAGCGCTGCATGCCACCATGCAGGGCGTTGTATTCCAGCGGCTGCCAGTGCGCCCGGTGGGGCACCTGCTGAACCTGATCACCGTCGACCACAAAACAGCTGTGGCGACGGCGGCGGTAGCGACCACCGTCGCGCAGGTAGGCGTCAGGTGGCAGATCGTTCCAGGCGCTTTCCAGTTCGCCCAGCTCAGGGGGCGAAGCAGGCAGCCAGCCGAAAAGATCGCCACCGGCCAGCAGGGCAAAGCCTTCGGCGCACAACCGGGCCTCAAGCTGATCGGCCTGCACACAAGGGGGAAGAAATGGTCGGGTCATGCGCTGCAGTGTAGCCAGCGGGAATGCCATCGGCCGGTGCCTGACCACTTTCTGCGCTGGATCAACACCGCCCCCTCTCCAGCCTGTCAAGCTTGCACCCATGACCAGCAGGAGAACATCATGAACACGGTGCAATGGACGGAAGCCCTGTGGCTCGGATTTGACCCGATGGACAAGATCCACCGGGAATTTGTGGACCTCCTGGCCGCGGCCCAGAACGCGGACGACACACGCTTGCCTTTGGCGTGGCAGGCTGTGGTGGCGCACACGGAAGACCATTTCGGCCGCGAAGACGAGTGGATGCGACGTACGCACTTCACCTCCGCTGAAAACCATATCCTGCAGCACCGGGTGGTGCTCAACCTGATGCGGGATGGGGTCGGGATGGCGCGCGCGGGCGAGCTGGACCGGGTTCGGGAAATGGCCGACGAGCTGGCCACCTGGTTTGCCAAACACACCCAGTCGCTGGACGCCGCGCTGGCCCTGCACATGCGACGCCAACCCGCGACGGCACTGACACGGGTTCGCCCCAAGGCAGCGTCGCACGCCACCGCCCCCTGAGCCAGCCGACAGCCCGCTGACAAGCCAAGCGCGGAACCCAAATACCCCCACGGGTGCTGGGGAAAACCATGGGTATGGGGCGCCCGGGGGCTGGCTATATTCATCGGTCAGGAGATATCCATGGCCGATGCCGTTTCGCCGAAAGAACCCCCACCAGGCTCCGAACCAGCCGTCGCAGCCGCCTCACCGGGGCCGTCTGTCTTCAGTCTGAAGCTGGCCGACCTGAACCCGGGCGACACCCTGCGCTGGCTTCGCCTGGGCTGGGCCGATTTCAAACGCTGCCCGCGCATCGGTCTTTTCTACGGCCTGTGCTTCTTTGCCATGGGTCACGCCTTGCTGGCGGTGTTCCAGAACGCGCCCGCCTATGTGCTGGCGCTGAGTGCCGGCTTTCTGCTGATGGGGCCGTTCCTGTGTCTGGGTCTGTACGACGCCTCCAAGGCGATGCAGACCCGGTCCCACCGTCCGTCGCTGCGGGCGTCGCTGCAGGCCTGGCGTCCCACCAAAGGAACCATGGCCATCTTCGCAGGTGTGCTGCTGATCCTGGAGATGCTCTGGGGCCGTGCCTCGCTGGTGGTGTTCGCCGTGAGTTTCAACACCATGCCCGAGAAAGCGAACATCCTGGCCATGCTGCTGGACCCGGAGAACCTCGGCTTCCTGATCACCTACATGGTGGTCGGGGGGGTGTTCGCGGGCCTGATCTTCACCACCAGCGTGATTTCCATACCCATGATCATGGACCGCCAGGTCGACGCGGTTTCGGCCGGCCTGACCAGCATCCGCGCCTGCCTGCAGAACCCGGGCGTGATGCTGCTCTGGGGTGCCCTGATCACCCTGCTGATCGTGCTGGCCATGCTGCCGGCCTTTCTGGGCTTGTTCGTCATCGGGCCGGTCATCGGCCACGCCACCTGGCACGCTTACCGCCACATCGTGCCGGTGCCCGAGTCGGCCTGAAAGGGCCTTGCCGGCACCGCCTGTGTCGGCGTCGTGGCGGCTAAGCTCGCTGCATGGCCATGCCCGATTTCAGTGACTTCCAGCTGCTCATCCTGGTGCTCAGCGCCCTGCTGTTGTTCCTCTACGGACTGGAGCATTTCAGCAAGGAGCTTCAGGCGGTGGGCAGCGACCGGCTGCCTCGCTGGCTGGGCCTGGCCACACGCAACCGCATCAGTGGTCTGGCCCTGGGGGCGGCTGTCACCGCTGCCGTGCAGTCCAGCAGTGCGGTCAGCGCCCTGGTGGTGGCCCTGGTCAATGCTGGCACGCTCAGCTTTGCCGCCAGTCTGGCGGTGCTGCTGGGTGCCAAGGTCGGGACCACGGCCACCGCCTGGCTGGTGTCGTTCGAACTGACGAGCATCGGCCCCTACCTGATCGTGCTGGGCGGCCTCCTGACCATGCTGCCCTTTCAGATCCGGGTGATCGGACGCGCCATCTTCTACTTCGGCTTCATCTTCTTCACACTGGATCTGATCGGCCAGTCTTTGGAGCCCTTGCGCCAGGACCCATGGATCTTGAAGCAACTGGCCCGCGCCAGCGAGCCCTGGGTCGGCGTGTTGCTGGGGGCACTGGTCACGATGCTGCTGCAATCCAGCAGCGTGGTCTCCGGGCTGGCGGTGGTGCTGGTGCAGCAGGGTGTGCTTTCGCCGGAAGCAGCCATTGCCATCGTCATCGGGGCCAATGCCGGCACCACCGTCACGGCCCTGATCGCCAGCATTCCGATGGACGCCTTCGCCCGCCGAGCCGCCCAGATGAACACCTTCTTCAATTTCGTGGCTGTGGTGCTGATGCTGCCCTTCGTCGGGTCGTTTGCCCGCTGGGCCATCGCCCTGGGCGATTCACCCGACCGGTCGGTGGCCATCGCCCATCTGGTCTTCAACCTGGGGCTGGCGCTGTTCTTCCTGCCCTGGACCGGCTGGTTCGGGCGGCACTGGGCGCCCAGGGGAGATCCGACGCCCTCGCCTCAGAACGCACCCGTCTGAACGGGCAAGGTTTCAGCTGTTCACGTCCACCACCAGCCGACCCCGCACCTGGCCGGCGAGAATGTCGGCAGCGGCCGCGGGCGCATCGGCCAGCCCGATGCTGCGGGTCATGGCCGCCAGCTTGCTGCGGTCCAGACGCTGCGCCAGTTGTTGCCAGGCGGCTTCGCGCCGGGCCAGAGGTGCCATGACACTGTCGATGCCATAGAGGGTGACGCCCCGCAGAATGAACGGTGCCACGCTGGCTGGGAGGTCCATGCCCTGAGCGAGTCCGCAGGCGGTCACGGCGGCACCGTAACGCGCCGAGGCACAGGCGTTGGCCAGCGTGTGGCTGCCCACCGCATCGACCACGCCCATCCAGCGCTCCTTCTGCAGCGGCTTGCCTGGTGCAGACAGGCTGGCGCGGTCGATGACATCAGAGGCCCCCAGGGCCTTGAGGTAGTCGGCCTCCTGCGGCCGACCGGTGGAAGCCACCACCGTGTGCCCGGCCGCGGCCAGCAAGGCAATGGCCACGCTGCCCACGCCACCGCCGGCCCCCGTCACCAGCACCTCGCCAGAGCCCGGCTGCACACCGGCATCGTGCCAATGGCGCTCCAGCGCCATGACACACAGCATGGCGGTGTAGCCGGCGGTGCCGATGGCCATGGCCTCGCGGGCACTCAGGCCTGTGGGCAGCGCCACCAGCCAGTCGCCCTTGACCCGCGCCATCTGCGACAGGCCGCCCCAATGGGTCTCGCCGACGCCGAACCCGTTGAGCAACACCGCATCGCCGGCCTTCCAGCGCGGATGCCCGCTGTGTACCACGCTGCCTGCGAAGTCGATGCCGGGCACCATCGGGAAACTGCGCACCACCGGGGAACGACCTGTGATGGCCAGCCCGTCCTTGTAGTTGATGGTCGACCAATCGACCCGCACCGTCACGTCGCCGGTGTCCGGGAGTCGATCCTCGTCGAGTTCGGTCAGGCCGCAGCGGTATCCGGCGTCATCGCTCTTGTCGATCAGCAGGCACTTGAACATGATGGTCTCCTTGGAGGGGTTCGGAAGGTGTCTCGGACCACAGGCGCCAGAGCAGCCACATGCCCATGAAAGCGTTGCCCAGGGCCATGAGGGTCAGCCATAACAGCAGCAGGCCCTGCGGCCGCGCCAGGTTGAGGTACCAGGCCATGGCCGACGAGAGGCCGTTGAAGGCCAGCATGAGCCAGAACAGGCCCCGGTCAGGTTGCCACAGGCGGCGCCAGGAAGGTCGAGCAGACATGCACCCCATTGTGCCGTCGGTCTCAAGTCCCTTCCTGCTCCTGCAGCAAGCGCCACATGACCTTGCCGCTGCCACTCTTGGGCAGGGCCTCGACAAACTGCACCACGCGCGGCGCCTTGTAGACAGCCATGTGCTCGTGGCACCAGTTGATGATGTCCTGCTCGGTCACCTGTCCTCGCGCCTCCTGGCGCAGCACCACCACCGCCTTGACACTCTCGCCCCGGTAGGCGTCACGGGTGCCGATCACGCAAGCCTCGGCGATGGACGGGTGACGGAACATCAGCGCCTCGACCTCGGCCGGCCAGACCTTGAAGCCGCTGGCATTGATCATGCGCTTGAGACGGTCGGTGATGAAGAAGTAGCCATCCTCGTCGACCTTGCCCAGGTCGCCTGAGCGGAACCAGCGCCGGCCTTCGAATTCGACAAAGGCCAACTCGGTGGCGTCAGGGCGCTTCCAGTAGCCCTGGAACACCGAGGGGCCGCGGATGATGATCTCGCCCGCCTCGCCCACCGGCATTTCCCGCAGCGTGTCGGGGTCCACCACCCGGGCCTCGGTGCTCATGAAAGGAATGCCCAGGCACTGCTGCTTGGGCGCATCGGGCGGGTTGTTGTGGGATGGTGCCGCGGTCTCGGTCAGCCCGTAACCCTCGGCGTAGCGCAGGCCGTACAGGTCCAGCAGCTTCTGGGCCACGGCCTGCGGCATGGCCGCACCACCGCCGCCGATGAACACCAGGCTGGACAGGTCGTAGCGGTCGAAGTGCGGACTGGCCAGCAGGTCGATGACCATGGTCGGGATGTTGGACCAGTGTGTCACCCTCCAGGCGGAAATCAGCCGGCCCGCCAGATCGCGGTCCCAGCGCGGCATGATGACAAGGGTGGATCCGGTGTAGATCCCGGTGTGCATGCCCACCACCATGCCGGTGATGTGGAACATGGGCACCACCAGCAAGGCAATGTTCTCGGGCGTGCTGTTGCCCCACACGCTGGCGGCCATGGCGTTGTGCATCACGCTGGCGTGGGTGTGCATGCAGCCTTTGGGCAGCCCGGTCGTGCCACTGGTGTAAGGCAGCACGCACAGGTCGCCGGGCTGACGGTCATGCGGGGGCGGCGCTGCGTCACACGCCATGGCCTCGGCCCAGTCGACCACGCGACCGCCAGGCAGCGCAGGCAGCGGATGGCGGGGGCGAAGCCACGCCTCCCAGGCCGCGGGCAGCTCGGCCTGTTCGCCAAAGGCATCGTGGTAATGCGCCACCACCAGGTGCGCCAGGCCCTGATCCTCGGGCAGTTCACGGCTGGCCTGCAGCAGGTCGGGTGCCAGGTCCGCAGCGCAGATGGCCACCTTCACATCCGGATCGGTGATGTAGTGCTTGAGCTCTTCCGCCCGGTTCATCGGATTGACCGGCACCACCACGGCATTGACGCGCAGGATGGCAAAGTGGGCCACGACCCATTGCGGACAGTTCTGCATCAGCAGGATGACCCGGTCCCCCGCGGCCACACCGGCCTGCGCCAGATGGGCCGCCAGCCGCTCGGCCTGGTCATGAAGCTGCCGGTAGCTGGTGCTGCGGTCGAAGAAGACCAGGGCCGGCTTGTCGGGGTAGCGGCGCGCGCTGATCTCGAGGTTGGCCCAGAGCGAGGTGTTGGGCGGCTGGATGGCGTGCGGCAGGCGGCGCGGCCAGAAACGGTGATGTGGACGCAACGGGCTGGCGCCGGCGGCGGACTGGCTCATGAACATGTCTCCTGAATGCGGGGGTCCCGGGTTCCTGCCCGCTGCGCACAAGCGCAGCAGGGAACTCTTTTTCCAGCATACGGGCGGGCGCAGGCTGGGGCAAAGCCCGGATGTCGCGCCTGAGACGATGTCCCTGGAGGCACGCGCTGCGCTCCCTGGCACGGAATCTGCGTCGATGCGAGTGGCCTCGGGATGAACCGATGAAGTCATGCATTAGTTGCATGAATGTCCCACGTAAACCCCGATGACTGGCCGTTCTCTCCACGGCACCATTCGCTCTGCGGTCGACTGGCGCACGGCATTGGTGCACGTGCCCGTCAACCGAAGAACCCCTATCGACAACACTGGAGCCATCCGATGACAAGCAAATCCCTGAAACTGACCGCCCTGGGCATGGCCGCTGCAGCCACCGCCCTGCTCAGCCTGCCGGCCCACGCTGGCAAGGACCTCGATGCCATCAAGCAGCGGGGCGAACTGATCTGCGGGGTCAACACAGGACTGGCCGGGTTCTCGGCTGCCGACAGCCAGGGCCGCTGGACGGGTCTGGATGTGGACACCTGCCGCGCCGTGGCCGCGGCGATTCTGAAGGACCCCAACAAGGTGCGTTTTTCGCCGCTGACGGCCCAGCAGCGCTTTACCGCGCTGCAGTCCGGTGAAATCGACATGCTGGCCCGCAACACCACCTGGACCCTGACCCGCGACGCATCGCTGGGTCTGGCTTTCACCGGTGTCAACTTCTATGACGGCCAGGCCTTCATGGTGCCGACCAAGTTCAACATCAAGAGTGCCAAGTCGCTCAAGGGCGCCACCGTTTGCGTGCAGTCGGGCACCACCACCGAATTGAACCTGACCGACTACTCGCGCGCCAACAACCTGGACCTCAAGCCCGTCGTGTTCGAAAAGGTGGAAGCCGCCACCGCCGCCTACGTGGCCGGCCGCTGCCAGGCCTACACCACCGATGCCTCGGGTCTGGCCTCGATCCGCTCCAAGGAAGTGCCCAAGCCCGAAGAGCACATCATCCTGCCCGAGCTGATTTCCAAGGAACCCCTTGGCCCGGCCGTGCGCCAGGGTGACAGCGAGCTTTACAACATCGTCAAGTGGGTCGGCTTTGCGCTTCTGGAGGCCGAAGAACTGGGCGTGACCCAGGCCAACGTCGACCAGCAGAAGGCCAGCAGCGCCAACCCCAACGTGCGACGCCTGCTGGGCGCCGGCAATGAAGACACTGGCAAGCTGCTGGGTCTGGACAAGGACTGGGCGTACCGCGCCATCAAGGCCGTGGGCAACTATGGCGAGCAGTTCGAGCGCCATGTCGGCCCCAAGACCGCCATCGGTCTGCCGCGCGGCACCAACAACCTCTGGACCAACGGCGGCCTGATGTACGCCCCGCCGGTGCGCTGAGCACCTGACCCCCCGGTGGCCTACGCGGGCCATCGGGGTTTCTGCACACCCACCCATGAACACCCTGGCGTCCTTCGGGCACGTCGGGGCTTCTGTCGCCTGACATCCAAGAGGACAGATTGAACTCACCCGTGCCCCCCCGCCGCAAAACCTGGTCGCTCAACAGCCGGGCCACGCGCGGCCTGATATTCCAGGCGATCGCCATCGTGCTGATTGCCGCTGGTCTCTGGTTTCTCGCCCACAACATGCAAGAGAACATGCGTGTGCGCGGCATCCAGAGCGGTTTCGACTTTCTCAACATGCCCGCCGGCTTCGACATCGGCGAGTCGCTCATTGCCTACGAACCCGACCAGAGCTACGGACGGGCGATCTGGGTCGGGGTGCTCAACACCCTGAAGGTGGCGGTCGTCGGCATCGTGCTGACCACCATCATCGGGGTGGCCATCGGCGTGGGCCGTTTCTCGCGCAATGCCCTGGTGCGTGGGCTGTGCTACGGCTACGTCGAGCTGTTCCGCAACGTGCCCATCCTGCTGCAACTGCTGATGTGGTACCTGTTTTTCCTGGAGATCCTGCCAGCTTCCAACGAGGCATGGAGTGCAGCCGGACTGGTCTTCCTGAGCAAGGCCGGGCTGGCCTTTCCGGTGCCGGCGGCCGGCATCGGCCATGTGCTGGCAGGCGCACTGGCGGGCCTGGTCGCCGGGTGGTTCTGGCGCCAGCGGGTGCAGAAGCGCTTCGAGCTGACCGGCCAGGACGGCGACCGCTTCTGGGTGCCTGTGGCCCTGGTGGTGGTCCTGGCCATCGTGGGCTGGATTGTCGCGGGCATGCCACGCGAATGGAAGGTGCCCGAACAGCTGGCCTTCATGGTCGATGGAGGCGCCAGCGCCTCGGCCGAGTTCCTCGCCCTGCTGATCGGCCTGGTCATCTACACCGCGTCCTTTGTGGCCGAGGTGGTGCGCGGTGGCATCCAGTCCGTCAGCCGCGGGCAGGACGAAGCGGCTGCGGCCCTGGGCCTGAGCCAGCGCCAGAAGATGAATCTGGTCATCCTGCCCCAGGCCATGCGCGTGATCATCCCGCCGCTGACCAACCAGTACCTGAACCTGACCAAGAACTCTTCGCTGGCGGTGGCGGTCGGTTACCCCGATGTGGTCTCGATCGCCAACACCACCCTCAATCAGAGTGGCCGGGCGGTGGAGTGCATCGCCATCATCATGCTGGTCTACCTGTCCACATCCCTGTCCACCTCCGTGATCATGAACTGGTACAACCAGCGCATGGCCATCAAGGAACGCTGAGGCGACCCCACATGGCACAGACATTCACTCCCATTGCCGCACGTCCCTCGCCCGTGCGCACCACCGGCTTCGTCGCCTGGGCTCGCCGCAACCTGTTCGCCGACTGGCGCAGCACCATCACCACGCTGTTCATGATCGGCCTGGCGCTGTACTTCCTGCCTGCGCTGTGGCGCTGGGGATTCACCGGCGCCGTGTTCGGCGCCGATGCCGACGCCTGCCAGGCGGCCCGCGGCAGCGGCGCCTGCTGGGGCGTCGTGACCGAAAAGTACCGCGTCATCGTGTTCGGCCGTTACCCGTTCGAGGAGCAGTGGCGCGCCCTGCTGGCCACCAGCCTGATGGTCGGCGGCCTGGTGCTCAGCTGCATCCGCTGGTTCTGGAAGCCCTGGCTGGCCATTCTTTGGGTCGGCATCCTGGCGGTGTTCTTCGTCCTCATGGGCGGCGGCAGCTTCGGCCTCAGCGAAGTCCGCACCGACCTCTGGGGCGGATTGCCACTGACCGTCATGCTGGCCACATTGTCGATCTTCCTGGCCTTTCCCATCGCCATCCTGGTGGCTCTGGGCCGGCGCAGCAACCTGCCCGCCATCCGCTCAGCCTGCATCGTCTACATCGAGCTGATCCGGGGCGTGCCGCTGATCTCGGTGCTGTTCATGGCGTCGTTCATGTTCCCGCTGTTCATGCCCCAGGGCATGAGCATCGATGTGCTGGTTCGCGTGGTGGCTGGCATCACGCTGTTTGCCGCTGCCTACATGGCCGAGATCATCCGCGGTGGTCTGCAGGCCATTCCCAAGGGGCAACTGGAGGCGGCCGACACCCTGGGGCTGAGCTATTGGCAGACACAGCGCAAGATCGTGCTCCCCCAGGCGCTGGCCATGGTGGTGCCCAGCATGATGAACAACTTCATCTCCATCTTCAAGGACACGTCCCTGGTCACCATCGTCAGCCTCTACGAACTCACCGGTGCACTGGCATTGGCACTGAACTCGGACGTCGAGTGGCGCCCCTTCAAGATCGAGGCCTACCTGTTCATCACCCT
>SBFU01000296.1 GCA_006227785.1 Burkholderiales bacterium | reverse complement strand
GTCAACACGCTGGGGCACGCCCACCCCAAACTGGTGCCGGCCTTGCAGGACCAGGTCGCCAGGATGATCCACTGCTGCAACTACTACCACGTACCAGACCAGCAAAGGCTGGCGCAGATGCTGGTGGAACGATCAGGCCTGACCAATGTCTTCTTCTGCTCCACCGGGCTGGAAGCCAACGAGGCGGCCCTGAAGCTGGCGCGCAAGTACGGTCACGACAAGGGCATCGAAAAACCGGAGATCGTGGTCTACGAGAAGGCCTTCCATGGCCGGTCCATCGCCACGCTGAGTGCCACCGGCAACCCCAAGGTGCAGGCCGGCTTCGGGCCTCTGGTCGAGGGCTTCATCCGCGTGCCGGCCAATGACATCGAGGCACTGCGAAAAGCCACCGAGGGCAACCCGAACGTGGTGGCGGTGTTCTTCGAGACCATTCAGGGTGAAGGTGGCATCAACCCCATGCGCGCCGAGTACCTGCAAGCGGTGCGCGCCCTGTGCGATGCGCGCGACTGGCTGATGATGATCGACGAGGTGCAGTGCGGCATGGGTCGCACCGGCAAATGGTTCGCCCACCAATGGGCGGGCATCAAGCCGGACGTCATGCCGCTGGCCAAGGGCCTGGGCTCGGGCGTGCCGATCGGCGCGGTCGTGGCAGGCCCCAAGGCGGCCCAGATCTTCCAGCCTGGCAACCATGGCACGACCTTCGGTGGCAACCCGCTGGCCATGCGCGCCGGCGTGGAAACCATCCGCATCATCGAAGAAGACGGATTGCTGGAGAACGCGGCCAGCATGGGCCAACTGATCCAGTCCAGGTTGCTGACCGCGCTCATGCACCGCAAGGGCGTGAAAGAGGTGCGGGGACAGGGACTGATGATCGGCATTGAGCTGGACAAGCCCTGTGGCGTGATCACCCAGCGCGCGGCCGACGCCGGCCTGCTGCTGTCCGTCACGGCCGACAATGTGATCCGCCTGGTGCCTCCGCTGGTCATCAGCGGCGCCGAGGCCGACGAGATCGTGGCCCGACTGCTGCCCATCATTGAACAGTTTCTGGCGGAGAACGCCTGAGGAAGCCGCCCATGTCCATCCGCCACTACCTGCAGTTCAAGGATTTTTCAGCTGACGAGTACGGCTACCTGCTGCGCCGCGCCGCCTTCATCAAGGCCAAATTCAAGGCGGTCGAGAAGTACCAGCCCTTCGCTGACCCCGACCGCACCCTGGCCCTGATCTTCGAGAAGGCCAGCACACGCACACGGGTGAGCTTCGAGGCCGGCATGTACCAGATGGGTGGGTCTGTGGTGCACCTGACCACCGGCGACAGCCAGCTCGGCCGCGCCGAGCCCATCGAGGACAGCGCACGCGTCATCAGCCGCATGGTGGACATCGTGATGATCCGCACCTTCGGCCAGGACAAGATCGAGAAGTTCGCGCAGTACTCCCGGGTGCCGGTCATCAATGGTCTGACCAACGAGTTCCACCCCTGCCAGATCCTGGCCGACCTGTTCACCCTGACCGAGTACCGCCCGGCGCCCAGCGGCGACCCGCTGGACGCCATTCGCGGCAAGGTGGTGGCCTGGGTGGGCGATGGCAACAACATGGCCAACACCTGGCTGCAGGCGGCCGAGCTGCTGGGCTTCACCGTGCACGTGAGCACGCCCAGCGGCTACGAAGTGGACACCCAGCTGGCCGGCATCTCCAACCCATCCTGCTACAAGGTGTTCAAGGACCCGAAGCAAGCCTGCCAGGGTGCCGACCTGGTGACCACCGATGTGTGGACCAGCATGGGCTACGAGGCCGAGAACGAGGTGCGCCGCAGAGCCTTTGCGCAATGGTGCGTGGACGAGACCATGATGGCCAAGGCCAAGCCCGACGCCCTGTTCATGCACTGCCTGCCCGCCCACCGCGGCGAGGAAGTGACGGCCGAGGTCATTGACGGGCCGCAAAGCGTGGTCTGGGACGAGGCCGAAAACCGCATGCACGTGCAAAAGGCGCTGATGGAGTACCTGCTGCTGGGCAAGCTGGGCTGAGCCGCGCACCCCTCCCCTGCAAGGCACTCGTTGAGTGCCTTTTTTTCTCCATGAGCCAGCGCAACTTCGCGCTGGAGTACGTCCTGCCGGCGTGGACCTTTGCGGAAGTTCATTCGCTTGTGGTTCCCGACCTCCCGGGGCGACTGGTCAGGCGCCTGGGCGGCAGCCATCAGGCCTCTGAAAAATCGGCCGGAATCCCGGCATAATCCCGTGCGCACCCGGGTGCGGCGGGTCGGGACGGACCGATCTGCGAGACGCAACCGATCATCCTTTCTGGAGTCTTCCTGCGGGAAAGGCTTGGGCATCCGGCCCGTGTGAACCGGATGCCAGGCTCATCAGAGAACCGTCCATTTCTGTCGCTGTCGGACCACCTGTGTCCGTTTCGATTCATGAGCCATTGCCAGACCTGTGGTGCCTGCTGCGCCAGCTTTCGCGTGGACTTCTCGGTGCTTGAGCATGAGGAGCACGGCGGTCGTGTGCCTGCCGGACTGGCGGTGGAAGTGACCGACAGCACCTGCCGCATGCGGGGCACAGACCATGCGCGACCTCGCTGCGCCGCGTTGGTCGGCAAGGTCGGCGAAAAAGCCATCTGCGGCATCTACGAATGGCGGCCCAGCCCCTGCCGCGAGTTTGAAGAAGGCAGCGACGCGTGTGTGCAGGCGCGCCGCCGCCATGGTCTGGATTCCCTGCCTGTCGACATCTGAATCACAAGCTCTCTGGGCCCACCATGAGTCAGCAACCTACTGTGGCCCCGTGCCTGACCTGCGGTGCCTGCTGCCAAAGCTACCGCGTGGAATTCGCGGTGTACGAACTGGATGAGATGGGCGGCCAGGTGCCTGGCGGGCTGACCGAGACGGTCAACGGAAGCACTTGCCGAATGCAGGGCACCGGTACTGTACCCATCCGTTGTGTGGCGCTGCACGGCACGGTGGGCCAGGCGGTGGCCTGCAGCATTTACGACCGGCGCCCCCGCCCCTGCGCCGAACTGCAGGAGGGCAGCTACGGCTGCAACAAGGCACGGGCACGGCATGGCCTGCCGCCGCTGGGTGAGTGGCACGGAGCCTGAGCCCGCCAGGTCCTGCCGCCCGGCGACAATGCCGGCCATGCAAGCCCTGATCGACGCGGTGGCGTCAACCCAGCTTTCTGCCGACGCCTGCCGCGTCTTTCATGGCCGTGGCGGTCTCTACCCTGACTGTGAGGACTGGACCCTGGACTGGTACCCACCGGTCTGGGTGGCCACCCATTTTGGCGATGCGCCTGCGGCCGAGGTGCAGGCGCTGGGCGATGCACTGAGCGGGCGCTGGGCACAGATCGGCCAGGGGCAGCCGCTGAACTGGGTGCTGCAGCGGCGCCAGCCCGACGGGCCGGCCAGCCACGCCGTGACGGACCTGATGGCGGGCAGCGTGCCCGAGCCCCATGTGGTGACCGAGGACGGCGCGTGCTACCGCGTGAACGTGCTCATGGGGCAGAACCGGGGTCTGTTCCTGGACATGGTCGAGGGCCGGCGCTGGGTGCGACAACATGCACGAGGCGCCAAGGTGCTCAATCTGTTTGCCTACACCTGCGCCTTTTCGGTGGTGGCACTGCAGGGAGGTGCGCGCGAGGTAATCAACCTCGACATGTCCCAGGGTGCACTGACCACGGGCCAGCAGAACCACCAGCTCAATGGCTTCACCGGCAGGGCCAGGTTCCTGGCCCATGATCTGTTCAGTTCCTGGGGCAAGATCAACCGCATGGGCCCCTATGACCTGGTCATCGTCGA
>SBFU01000067.1 GCA_006227785.1 Burkholderiales bacterium | reverse complement strand
TCCAATGGACCGCCCACCAGGTTCAGTGCGTCGGGAAACCGGTGCCCAGGCAGGTAGCGGACGTTTTCCCGGTCGGCCTGCAGGCAGGCCAGTTGCTGCGGGTCACGCGCCCACAGGTACACACCATGACCAGCCGCCGCCTGCCGGGCAGCGGCAATGGCCAGCGCGCTACCCCAGGCACCGGCACCCAGAATGGCGATGCGCATCGACCCGGACGGCCCGGCCGCTTACTGGGTGATGATGCGCGGGCCGTCGGCGGCCGGGGCCTGGGCCTGCTGCTGCTCGTACATGGCCTGAAAATTGATTTCGGCCATGTGCACCGGCGGGAAACCGCCACGCTGGATCAGGTCGGCCACGTTGGCGCGCAGATAGGGGTAGACGATCTGCGGGCAGGCGATGCCCATGATCGGGCCCATCTGCTCCTCGGGCAGGTTGCGGATCTCGAAAATGCCGGCCTGCTTGACCTCCACCAGGAACACCGTCTTGTCCTGGATCTTGGTCTGCACGGTGGCGGTCACTGCCACTTCGTACACACCATCGGCGGCCGGCGCGGCCTCGACACCGAGCTGGATGTCCACCGAGGGTTGCTCCTGCGACAGCAGGATGGCCGGCGAATTGGGCTGCTCCAGCGAAGCCTCCTTGAGGTAGACGCGCTGGATCTGGAACACGGGGTCTTGGTTGTCGGCCATGGTGGTGCTTTCTCGGGTCAGGACCGGTCAGTGCCGGTGAAGAAAAAAACCCGCCGCGGCTTTCGCGCCGGCAGCGGGCACAGGTCGGATTATGTCAGCACGGCCCGGGCGCGATCCGGACCGGCCGGCGGCCGTCAGGCTTGCAGCATCGGCAGCAGCTCGCCCCGCGCATCGAGGGCGTGCAGATCGTCACAGCCGCCGACGTGGGTATCGCCAATGAAGATCTGCGGCACGCTGGTGCGGCCGGTCAGCTGGGTCATGTGGGCGCGCAAGGCCGGCTGGCCATCGACCACCAGTTCCTCCAGATCGGTCACACCGCGCTGCTGCAGCAGGGCCTTGGCGCGGCTGCAGTACGGGCACCAGTTGCTGGTGTACATCTTGACTTGGGGCATGGCTACCTCGGCTCGGACACGGAAACTCAGGACTTTTCAACCGGCAGGCTGGCCGAGCGCCAGGCGCCCATGCCTCCAGCCAGGGAGTGCACTTTTTCGTAGCCCAGCTTGCGGGCAATGGCCAGCGCCCGGTTCGACCGGGCACCGGACGCACACACCAGGATCACCGGCGTGGCCTTGTTCTTCACGGTGGTCGGCAGTTTGGCCTCCAGCTCGGCCAAAGGCACGTTCCTGGCCCCGGTCACGTGGCCGGCCGCGTACTCGGCCGGCTCGCAGACATCCACCACCACCGCCTTTTCGCGGTTCATGAGCATCACGGCGTCGGTCGGCTTGAGCGCGCCCAGGCCACCGCCACCGCTCACCGCAGGCCACATCAGCATGGCGCCGGAGGCAAAGGCCACGGCGATCAGAATCCAGTTGTCGATAAAAAAGCTCACAGGGGTCACCTTTTGTGCACAGCCCGACATTCTAAAATGTCTGGCTGGCCTTTGCCTGTCCTCCTCCCTCCGCCCTGTCAACCCGCTGCCCGACCCATGCACAAGCTCGTCCTGATTCGCCATGGCGAATCCACCTGGAACCTCGAAAACCGCTTCACCGGCTGGACCGATGTCGAACTCACGCCCACCGGGGTCTCGCAGGCCATGTCGGCTGGCAAGCTGCTCAAGGCCGAAGGCTATGAATTCGACGTCGCCTACACCTCCGTGCTCAAGCGCGCCATCCACACCCTGAACTACGCGCTGGACGAGATGGACCGCACCTGGCTGCCCGTGGTCAAGGCCTGGCAGCTCAACGAACGTCACTACGGCGCCCTGCAGGGGCTGAACAAGGCCGACATGGCCAAGCAGTATGGCGATGAACAGGTGCTGATCTGGCGCCGCAGCTACGACACGCCGCCGCCCGCGCTCGAGGCCACCGATCCGCGCAGCGAACGCAGCGACCGCCGGTACGCCGCCCTCGACCCCGCCCAGATCCCCCTCACCGAATGCCTCAAGGACACCGTCGCGCGCGTCATCCCCTATTGGGACAGCACCCTGGCGCCGGCCATCCGGTCCGGTCAGCGGCTGGTCATCGCGGCCCACGGCAACTCGATCCGGGCCCTGGTCAAGTTTCTGGACGGCATCTCCGATACCGACATCGTCAACCTGAACATCCCCAACGGCATCCCGCTGGTCTACGAGCTGGACGCCGACCTGCGTCCGCTGCGCAGTCACTACCTGGGTGACGCCGAGGCGGCGGCCCGGGCCGCGGCAGCGGTCGCGGCCCAGGGCAAGGCCTGACCGATTTCGCCCGGTACCCCCTGGCAAGACCCCGGCCCGTGCGGGCTTTCACGGGGATTGCGGAACCCGCGCCCCACGGGGCGCTCCAAGGTGTATATTGATCCGGGAACCGCGTCCCCACTGGGCCGCGCCCCATTTTTCGAGGCAATCCAATGGGTAAACAGGTGAGTCACAAGCTCAGGATCGCTGGCTGGATCGCAGTCGGTGCGGTGGCGGGCGCCTTGACGACCGTGCAGTTGCAGGCGGTGGCCCGCAACACGCTGGCACCGCTCCCACTGGAGGAGCTGCAACAGCTGGCGGCCGTCTTCGGCATGATCAAGACAGATTACGTCGAGCCGGTGGACGAGAAGCAGCTCATCTCCGAGGCCATCTCGGGCATGGTCGCCAGCCTCGACCCGCACTCCCAGTACTTCGACGCCAAGTCCTTCAAGGAATTCCGCGAGGGCACCAGTGGTCGCTTTGTGGGGGTCGGCATTGAGATCACCATGGAAGACGGCCTGGTCAAGGTCGTTTCCCCGATCGAAGGTTCGCCGGCTTTCCGTGCCGGCCTCAAGACCGGCGACCTGATCACGAAGATTGACGACACGCCGGTCAAGGGCCTGTCGATCAACGATGCGGTGAAACTGATGCGGGGTGAGCCCCGCACCAAGGTGTTGCTGACGATCATGCGGCGTGATGAAAACCGGACCTTCCCGGTGACCATCACCCGTGAGGAAATCCGAACCCAGAGCGTCAAGTCGCGCGTGGTCGAACCCGGCTATGCGTGGGTGCGCGTGTCCCAGTTCCAGGAGCGCACGGTCGATGATTTCGCCCGCCGCATCGAGGACATTTACAAGGCCGAACCCAACCTCAAGGGGCTGGTGCTTGACCTGCGCAACGACCCGGGCGGTCTGCTGGACGCCGCGGTGGCCCTGTCCGCCGCTTTCCTGCCCGAGAACGTCACGGTGGTCTCCACCAACGGGCAGCTGGAGGACAGCCGCTTCGTCTACAAGGCAATTCCCCAGCACTACCTGCGCCGTGGCGGCAGCGATCCCATCCGCCGCATGACCGAGAGCACCAAGGGCATGCTCAAGACCGTGCCCGTGGTGGTGCTGGTCAACGAGGGCTCGGCTTCGGCCAGCGAGATCGTGGCCGGCGCGCTTCAGGACCACGGTCGCGCCACCATCATGGGCAGCCAGACTTTCGGCAAGGGATCGGTGCAGACGGTGAGACCGCTGGGTCCGACCACCGGCCTGAAGCTGACCACCGCGCGTTACTACACCCCCAAGGGCACCTCCATCCAGGGTCGTGGCATCGTGCCCGACGTGCTGGTGGACGAGACCGCCGAGGGCAATGTCTTCGCCGCCCTGCGCACCCGGGAGGCCGACCTGCAGAAGAGCCTGGACAACGGCAACGGCAAGCCCATGACCGACGCCCAGCGCGCCGCCGA
>SBFU01000495.1 GCA_006227785.1 Burkholderiales bacterium | reverse complement strand
GAGCGCGAGATCGAGATTCCCGAGCCGGTGCGGGAGATCTACAAGCTCTGGCGTCCAGCCCCGCTTTATCGCGCCCACCGCCTTGAAAAGGTGCTGGGCACGCCGGCCAAGATCTTCTACAAATACGAGGGGGTCAGCCCGGCCGGCAGCCACAAGCCCAACACCGCCATTCCGCAGGCCTTCTACAACCAGCAGGCCGGCATCAAGCGGCTGACCACCGAGACCGGTGCCGGCCAGTGGGGCACCTCGTTGTCGTTTGCCGGCTCGCTGTTCGACCTGGAGGTCCTGGTGTTCCAGGTGCGTGTGTCCTACGACCAGAAGCCCTACCGGCGCGCGGTCATGGAAACCTACGGCGCGCGCTGCCTGCCATCACCCTCGAACGAAACGCAATATGGCCGCAGTGTGCTGGCGCAGCGACCCGACCACCCGGGCAGCCTGGGCATCGCCATCTCCGAAGCGGTCGAGCTGGCCGCCCAACGCGAAGACACCAAGTACGCCCTGGGCTCGGTGCTCAACCATGTGCTCATGCACCAGACCATCATTGGCCTGGAATCCATGGAGCAGATGCAGATGGCCGATGCCTGGCCCGATGTGGTGGTGGGTTGCACCGGCGGCGGTTCGAACTTTGCCGGTATCGCCTTCCCCTACATTGGCCACGCGCTGCGCGGTGGGCGCAAGTCGCGCATCGTCGCCGTCGAGCCGGCGGCCTGTCCGTCACTGACGCGCGGCAAGTACGCCTACGACTTCGGCGACACCGGTCACATGACGCCCCTGACCAAGATGCACACCCTGGGCAGCACCTTCACGCCGCCCGGCTTTCATGCCGGGGGCCTGCGCTACCACGGCATGGCGCCGTTGGTCAGCCACTGCATGGAGCTGGGGCTGCTGGAGGCCACCGCCTATACCCAGGGTCAGTGCTTCGAGGCGGGTGTGACGTTTGCGCGTGCCGAAGGCATCGTGCCGGCACCCGAAGCCAACCACGCGGTCAAGGGTGCGATCGAAGAGGCCCTGCGCTGCAAGCGCGAGGGCAAGAGCGAAACCATTCTGTTCAACCTGTGTGGCCACGGCCATTTCGACATGGCGGCCTATCAGAAGTACTTCGCGGGCGAACTCAAGGACGAGGCCTATGACGAGAAGGAACTGGCCATGGCCCTGTCGGGCCTGCCCAGTGTGCCGGAACCGGCTTGAGCCGGCAGCGGGTCAGGGCTGGACCACTTCAAGCAGACGGTCCAGCCCGCCCATGTCGATGGCCACCTGGGCCTGTGCCCGCACCTTGGGCTTGGCCCGGTAGGCCACCGACAGGCCGACGGCGCCCATCATTTCCAGGTCGTTGGCGCCGTCGCCCATGGCGATCGCCTGCTGCGGGCTGATGCCCAGCAGGTCGCAGGTTTGCAGCACGGTAGCGCGCTTCTGGGCGCCGTCGCAAATATCACCCCAGTTCTGGTCGACCATGCGGCCGGTCAGCAAACCGTCCACGATCTCCAGCTGGTTGCTGCGCGCGAAGTCCAGCGCCAGGCGGTCGCGCAGGCGGTTGGTGAAGAAAGTGAAGCCGCCGCTGACCAGCAGCACCTTCAGCCCGGCGGCTTTGCAGGCCAGCACCAGTTCAGCCGCGCCGGGGTTGAGCTGCAGGCGATGCCGGTAGACCTGTTCCAGGTGGTCCACGCTCACGCCCTTGAGCAGGGCCACGCGCTGGCGCAGGCTGTCCTTGTAGTCGGTGATCTCGCCGCGCATGGCGGCCTCGGTGATGGCCGCCACCTCGGCCTTGCGGCCGGCTGCGTCGGCGATCTCGTCCACGCACTCGATGTTGATCAGCGTCGAGTCCATATCGAAGGCGATCAGCTTGAATTCGCGCAGGCGCAGGGGAGGGGTGAAGCCCTGCACGGTCAGACCGGGGGCGAATTCGATGGGCGAGGACATCCCTCGATTATTGCGGATGCGGCGCAGATGGCAGGAGAGCGTCCAGGGCCGCCTCTGCAGCTGTCAGGTCCAGATGCCCCGCCATGGTCAGCTGGGCCAGGCCATGGACCGTGCCCCAGAGCGCGGTGGCCAGCGGACCAGGCGGCACCGGTGGCAAGACGCCTGCCGCCTGGGCCTGTGTCACACAGCCGGCCAGCAGCTGCTCGTTGTCGGTAATCAGAGGCGCCATGTCGGCGCTCGGTTCACCGGGCCTGCAGTACTGCGGGTCGAACACCAGAGCGAAGCTGTGCGGTTCCCTGGCGGCAAAGCGCACATAGGCTTTGCCCAGCGCCAGCAGCCGCTCGCGCGGCCCATGGCAGGTGGCGACGGCGTCTGCCTGGGCTTTCAGCAGGCGACGCATGCCCTCGACCCCGGCAGCGCGGATCAGGTCATCGCGGTCAAGGAAGTAGTGGTAGGGCGCGGCATGGCTGACCTGGGCTGCCCGCGCCAGCTCACGCAGGCTCAGTTTGGCCGCCGGCACGTCGGCCAGCATACGCAATGCCGCATCCAGCAAGGCCTGGCGCAGGTTGCCATGGTGATACGCGCGTTTGTCGTCGGTCGAACTTGACACCAGAAAGATTCTATCGGACACTGCGGTCTTCAATGTTGACAATGTAAAGATAAGAAAGGAAGGTGATCCATGGCCGACGTGCTCATCATCGACGGACATCCCGATGCGGGTTCCCTGTGCGCCGCCATAGCGGCCAGCCATGCCGAAGGTTTGCGTGCCGGGGGTGCCCATGTGGAGATGCTGGCGCTGCGCGAGCTGGCGTTCGATCCGATCTTGAGAATGGGTTACCGCGAGCACCAGCCGCTGGAACCCGATCTGCAGCGCGCCCAGCAGCTGATCGCCGACGCACGGCGCATCGTGGTGGTGCTGCCGGTCTGGTGGGGGTCCATGCCTGCCTTGCTCAAGGGCTTCTTTGACCGCACGCTGGAGCGGGGCTGGGCCTTCCGTTATCTGCCCAACGGCATGCCCGAAGGCCTGTTGGCCGGGCGCACTGCCCGGGTCATCGTCACCAGCGACTCCCCCACCTGGTACCTGCGCTTCATCCAGGGCGACCCGACGGTTCGCTCCCTGGTGCGCAGCACGCTGAAGTTCTGTGGACTCAAGCCGGTGGACCTGACCCGAATCGGACCTGTCCACAAGTCCAGCGCCGAGCAGCGCCAGCGCTGGCTGGACCAGGTGAAGGCGCAGGGCCAGGCCGATGCCGGGCGGCTTTCGGGCGTCAGACCGGCACGGCCGGCCCGACCGCCTTCACCGGCTGCCCAAGAGACCTCAGCACATCCCGCACCATCTGCACCCGGTCCTTGACCTCGGGCAGCGCGCGTTCAACGCGCAGCTTTTCATTGCCGGCCAGCTTGATGTGCTTGTTCTTCTGGATCAGCTCGATGATGCGCATGGGCTCGATCGGCGGGTTGGGCCGGAAGGTGATGTTGATGACGCCGGGCGCCGCATCGACCTTGACCACGCCGTAGGGCTGCGACAGAACGCGCAGGCGGTGCACGTCGATCAGGGTTTGGGTCTGTGGCGGCAGCTTGCCGAAGCGGTCCACGATTTCTTCCAGCAGGCTGTCCACCTGGTCGGCGGTCTTGGCGGTGGCCAGCTTCTTGTAGAACGACAGCCGCAGGTGCACGTCCCCGCAGTAGTCGTTGGGCAGCAGGGCGGGGGCGTGGAGGTTGATGTCGGTGGTGATCGACAAGGGGCTCAGCAGGTCCGGCTCGCGCCCTGCCTTGAGGGCCTTGACCGCTTCGCTGAGCATCTCGTTGTAGAGCTGGAACCCGACTTCCAGCATGTTGCCGCTCTGGTTCTCGCCCAGCACCTCGCCGGCGCCGCGGATCT
>SBFU01000419.1 GCA_006227785.1 Burkholderiales bacterium | reverse complement strand
GCCGTGCCGTGCTGGTCGTCGTGGAAGACCGGGATCTTCATGCGCTCGCGCAGCTTGCGCTCGACGTAGAAGCAGTCCGGCGCCTTGATGTCTTCGAGGTTGATGCCGCCAAAGGTCGGTTCCAGCGAGGCAATGATGTCGACCAGCTTGTCCGGGTCCTTTTCGTTGATCTCGATGTCGAACACGTCGATGCCCGAGAACTTCTTGAACAGCACGCCCTTGCCTTCCATCACCGGCTTGGCGGCCAGCGGGCCGATGTCGCCCAGGCCCAGCACGGCGGTGCCGTTGGTGATGACGGCCACCAGGTTGCCGCGGCTGGTGTATTTGAAGGCGTTGACCGGGTCGGCGACGATCTCTTCACAGGGGGCGGCCACGCCGGGCGAATAGGCCAGCGCCAGGTCGCGCTGGTTGGTCAGCTGCTTGGTGGCGGCGATGGCCACTTTGCCGGGCACCGGTTTCTCATGGTATTCAAGGGCGGCGCGACGCAGTTCGGCGCGGCGGTTGTCCTGGTTGTGGTCGGTGCTCATGCCTTGTCTCCTGTGGCTTCCATCTCGCCATGTGAAAGTGAGTTGCGTATTCTAAAGCGTGAGGCGGAAAAACCCCAGTTCGCAATACTGCGTATGCGTCAATCCGCTTGTAACTCCCGGGTCAGGAATCGACCGGCTCCCAGGCCTGGGGTTCCAGCCGGACCTGGTCCTTCAGGTGGATCGCGTCAGCTGCCCGGCACAACCCGGTGCTGACGCTGAGCAAGGCGCCGGTGCCGCAGGCCACACCCCACACCAGGGCGTCGGGCCAGTCCTGGCCTGCAGCCAGCGCCCAGACCAGGCCACCGACAAAGCTGTCGCCAGCGCCGACCGCGCTGCGTGCCTCGATGGCCAGCGGGGGCGCAAACCAGGCCGCCTGGCGGGTTGCCAGCAGCGCACCCCGGTGCCCCAGACTCAGGGCGACGGCCGAACAGCGGCCCGTGGCCAGAAGCTGGCGCAGGGCCGACAACTGGGCGGGTCGGTCCGGCAGTTCGCGGCCCAGGTGGGCCGAGAGCTCGCGCAGGTTGGGCTTGACCAGGAACACACCCGCCGCGAGCGCGGCGTCCAGCGGCGCGCCGCTGGTGTCGAGCACCAGACGGCTGCCGCGCTCGGTTGCCAGCCGCGCCACCTGCGCATAAAAGTCGTCGGGTACGCCGGGCGGCAGGCTGCCGCTGGCCACCAGCAGCCCGGGAAAAGGGTCCATGGCGCCCAGCGTTTCCAGGCAGGCCCGCCACTCGGTCTCGCTCAGCCGGGGGCCGGGCATGACGAAACGGTATTCCTGCCCGCTGCGACCTTCGTGGACGGTGAAGCTCACCCGCGTGTCTTCTGCGCTGGCCACGAACCGGCCGGCCATGCCCTCTTCGGCCAGGCGCCGACGCAGCCAGTCGCCGGTGGGGCCTCCGGCGGGGCACAGGGAGACACAGGCACCACCGAGGCGAACCACGGTGCGGGCGACGTTGATGCCACCCCCGCCGGCATCGTGCGCGGTGGGGCTGCAGCGCAGCTTGTGGGTGGGCAGCACTTCGGCGGTCTCGGTGGCCAGGTCGACCGACGGGTTCATGGTCAGGCACAGCAGGGCCGTGCCGGCAGCGACGGGCGATGGACTCATGGCGTCGGTTGTACCCGAATTCGGTGCCAGTGCAGCGCCTCAGCGCAGGTGCTTGAGGCGCCGGGCGGCAAAGGCCTCGCTGACCCGCAGGCCACGCGGACCGGGCAGCAGCTCAAAGGTCTGGCCGGCGCACAGCGAGCCGGACCGCTCGACCGCCAGGTAGAACCCGCTGCACAGGGCTTGCATCATGAGCCGGCCGGCATCCGGCAGTGCCATGACCGCATTGAACTTGAAACAGGGTTCACGCGGGGCGGTGATGCGCAGCACCGCGTCAGGAAAGACCAGCCGGTCGCCGATCCAGGTGTCGGTCTCCAGCAGCCCGCTGATGCTCAGGTTCTCACCCAGAAAGCCCGGCGGCAGCGTCTCGTCGAACAGGCTGACCCCCGCCTGGCGGCGCCGGTCCTGCCAGAAAGGCAGGTGTTCGACCGGGTAGGCATAGACCGCCTTCGCCAGGCCGCCGTGCACGCTGGGATCGGCCTGTTCGTCGCCGTCCAGGCCCAGCGGGCCCACAGGCACCGCGCCATCGCGGGCGCGTTTGCCGATGGCCGAACCGAAGCGGCGGCGGCCCACCTGCAGCGGGGCCACCACGCCGGTGTTGACGCTGAGCAAGCGCACCGCGGGCTCAGCCCCGCATCAGCGCTTCGATGGCGTCGGCCTCGACCGGCACGCCGCGCGTGATCAGCTCGCAGCCTTCGGGGGTGACCACGGCATCGTCCTCGATGCGGATGCCCAGGTTCCAGAAGGCCTTGGGCACGTCGGCGGCCGGGCTGATGTAGAGGCCGGGCTCGATGGTCAGCACCATGCCCGGGCGCAGGATGCGGCTGGGCCGGTCCTTGATGACCTCGCCCGAAAGCGGGTCCTTGCGTTCGTTGAGCTGCCCCCGTTCGCTGGGTTCGACGTAGCTGCCGCAGTCGTGCACATCCAGCCCCAGCCAGTGGCCGGTGCGGTGCATGTAGTGGCGGAAGTAGTGGCGCTTTTCGATGACATCGTCGAGGTGGCCGACGTCGTTGCGGTCGAGCAGCCCCAGGTCAAGCATGCCCTGGGCCAGCACCCGGACGGTGGCGTCGTGCGGGTCGATGAACCGCTTGCCGGGCCGGGTGGCCTCGACCGCGGCGTCCTGGCTGGCCAGCACCAGGTTGTAGAGGTCGCGCTGCGGGCCGGTGAAGCGCCCGTTGGCCGGAAAGGTGCGGGTGATGTCCGAGGCGTAGCCGTCGAGTTCGCAGCCGGCATCGATCAGCACCAGCTCGCCGTCGCGCACGGGCGCGTTGTCGGCGCGGTAGTGCAGCACGCACGCATTGGCGCCGGCCGCCACGATGGACCCGTAGGCCGGGTACTGCGATCCGTGCTGGCGGAACTCGTGCAGCAGCTCGGCGTCCAGATGGTATTCGCGAACCTCCTCGCCGGCGCGGATCATGCGGGCACAGCGTTGCATGGCGCGAACGTGGGCCTGGGCGCTGATCTGGGCCGCGCGCTTCATGATGCCGATTTCGTGCGCGTCCTTGATCAGCCGCATCTCGTCCACGATGCCGCACAGGTCGCGCTGCGCATCGGGGCAGAGCGCGCCGTAGCGCACACGGGCCCGCACCTTCTGAAGCCAGCCGTCGACGCGGCTTTCCAGTCCGCTGTGGATGGCGAACGGGAACCAGACGGTCTGCCGGTTCTCCAGCAAGCGGGGCAGGTGGGTGTCCAGCTCGTCGACCGAAAAGGCCTCGCTCACGCCCAGCGCCTCGGGTGCGGCCTGCGGGCCCAGGCGGATGCCGTCCCAGATCTCGCGCTCCAGGTCCTTGGGCTGGCAGAACAGGGTGGTGTGACCTTCGGACGTGATCACCAGCCAGCCCCGCGGTTCGGCGAAGCCGGTCAAGTAGTAGAAGTAGCTGTCGAAGCGGAACAGGTACTCGCTGTCGCGGTTGCGGGTGCGCTCGGGCGCGGTCGGCACGATGGCGATGCCCCCCGGCCCCAGCTGGGCGGCGACACGGGCGCGGCGTTCGGCGTAGATGGCGAAGGTGGTCTGTGGGTCCATCACCGCATTGTGCGGGTTTTGGCGCGTTTACGCCTGCCCGGGGCTTCGTGGCGGCGTCGGCGCTGGCGTCACAATGGCACGCTGTCCATCGGTGCCTGTCATGAACCCTGACGTGATCATCATCGGTGGCGCCGCCGTCGGCAGCGCCACCGCCTTCTTCCTGGCTTCGTCGCCCGGTTTCAGGGGGCGTGTGCTGGTGCTGGAGCAGGACCTGGGCTACGAATTCTGCGCCACTGCGCGCTCGGCTGCCTCGATCCGGCACCAGTTCTCGACCCCCGGCAACATCGCCATGTCGCAGTTCGGCACCGCGTTCCTGCGCCACCTGCCAGAGCACCTGTCGGTGGACGGCCAGCCGCCGGATGTGGGCTTTCATGAGGGGGGTTACCTGTTCCTGGCCACGCCGGCGGGCGCACCGGTGCTGCGCGAAAACCACGCGACGCAGCGCCACCTGGGCGCCGATGTGGTCCTGCTGGACCCGGACGAACTGGCCCGGCGTTTTCCCTGGCTGCACACGGACGATCTGGCCGGCGGCTCTCTGGGCCTGTCGGGCGAAGGCTGGTTCGATGCCTGGGCCCTCATGCAGGCGTTCCGGCGCAAGGCCCGTTCGCTGGGCGTGCAGTACCGACAGGCACGGGTCACGGCCCTGCAGCGCCAGGGCAGCCGGATCACCGGCGTCGCGCTGGCCGACGGCAGCCGCCTGGCCTGTGGCACGGTGATCAATGCCGCCGGCACCGGCGCTGTCGCGCTGGCGCGCAGCGCCGGACTGGATCTGCCGGTGCAGTCGCGCAAGCGCTGCGTTTTCTACGTGACGTCGCCCGCCTCGCTGCCGGCCTGCCCGCTGGTGATCGACCCCAGTGGCGCCTATTTCCGGCCCGAGGGCGCGGGCTTCATCTGCGGCATCGCACCGCAGCCGGACCATGACCCGGAGTGCCACGACTTCGAGGTGCAGCACGGGCTGTTCGAGGACGTGCTGTGGCCGCTGCTGGCCGCCCGCGTACCCGGCTTCGAGGCGCTGCGGGTGCAGCGCAGCTGGGCCGGTCACTACGACATGAACACGCTGGACGCCAATGTGATCCTCGGCGCCCACCCGGACGTGGCCAACCTGCTGTTTGCCAACGGTTTCAGCGGGCATGGCCTGCAGCAGTCGCCAGCCATTGGCCGGGCCCTGGCCGAGCTGGTCACCGAGGGGCGCTTTGCCACCCTGGATCTGAGCGACTTCGGCTGGCAGCGGGTGCTGGACGGCCGGCCGCTGGTCGAGCGCAACGTGGTCTGAGCCGGACCTGACCTGTTCTTCCCGAAAAACCGAAGGGTCCTTCTGCTTGCCACGAAACACGTGCCGACCGACAATGCCAGATTCCCGTCAAGGGGAGTAGCCAGCCCGCTGCGGCGGCCGTCGAACGGCCCACCCTTGGGCGGAGCATCCGTCAGGACGTGACCGTTTCCCGTGCCGGGAGCCTGGTCACCGGATGCCCCGGGCCGGGTATGCATCCGGTTTCCGCGAGACCTTGCAGGGTGTTTGCCCGTCAACCGCCTCCATCGCTTCAAGGTCTTCATCTTGCACACCATCGCACCCCTGTGGCTGTGGGCCACGTTCGTGGCCTTCGTTCTGGTCGCTCTCTTCGTCGACTTCGCCGTGCTCAAGAAGCAGGGTGCCCACGAGGTGGGTGTGCGGGAGGCCCTGTGGTGGTCGGTCGCCTGGGTGATGGTGAGCCTGGTCTTCAATGCCCTGCTGTGGTGGGCGGTGCGCGACATCAGCGGCTCGACCGCGGTGGCCAACGAGAAGGCGCTGGAGTTCCTCACCGGCTACCTGATCGAGAAAAGCCTGGCGGTCGACAACATCTTTGTCTTCCTGCTGATCTTCACCTACTTTGCGGTGCCACCGGCGTTCCAGAAGCGGGTGCTGATGATCGGCATCCTGGGCGCCATCGTGCTGCGCACCATCATGATCGTGATGGGCGCCTGGTTGCTCAGCCAGTTCCACTGGATCCTGTACCTGTTCGGCGCCTTCCTGATCTACACCGGCATCAAGATGTGGCGCGGCGCCGACGAGGACAGCGACCTGGATGACAACCCGGCGCTCAAGCTGCTGCGCCGCGTGATGCCGGTCAGCCGCCATTACGACGGCGAGAAGTTCTGGACCGTGGAGAACGGGGTGAAGATCGCCACGCCGCTGCTGATGGTGGTGGCCCTGGTGGGCGTGACCGACGTGATCTTCGCGGTCGATTCGATCCCGGCGATCTTTGCCATCACCAAGGACCCGTTCATCGTGCTGACCAGCAACGTGTTCGCCATCCTGGGCCTGCGTGCCATGTTCTTCCTGCTGCAGGCGGCGGCCAGCCGTTTTCACCTGCTCAACTACGGGCTGGCCATCATCCTGGTGTTCATCGGCAGCAAGATGATGCTGATCGACATCTACAAGATCCCGGTGGCGGTGTCGCTGGGGGTGGTGCTGGGCGTGCTGGTGGTCACCATGGTCTGGAGCGCCAAGACGGCGCCCAACACCTGATCAGCCCAGCGTGACGACCGCCGCCATGGCCAGAGCGGCAGGAACGGTCTGGACGAACAGGATCTTGCGGCTGGCGGTGGCGGCACCGTAGAGGCCGGCCACGGCCACGCAGCCCAGCACGAACAGCAGGGCTGCGCGCTCGTTGTTCCACAACGCCCAGGCAATGCCGGCGGCCAGGAAACCGTTGTACAGACCCTGGTTGGCCGCCATCACCTTGGTGGCCTTGGCGAAGTCGGGTGCCAGATTGAAGGCCTTCATGCCGGCCGGCTTGTCCCAGAAGAACATTTCGATGACCAGGATGTAGACGTGAATGGCGCAGACGATCAGGGACAGGGTCAGGGCAGCGGTGTGCATGATTGCATTCTTTCAGGAGATGAGCCCGCGTCGGTCACGCGGTGGATCGGGTGTGCCTGGCCTGTAGCGCCTGTATCCGGGCCACCATGGCGGTGTTCAGGGGGGCGGCGTGTCCGAGCCGGGTGGCCAGACGGACGATCTCGCCACTGAGGGCGTCGATCTCGGTGGGTCGACCTGCCGTCAGGTCATCGGCCATGCTGGAGCGTGCCTTGGGGTCGATCCTGAGCATGCGGCTGGCAATCAGGCGGAACAGCGGGGTGGGCAGCTTGAGCACCTGGATCAGGAGGTCCCATGGCAGCGGCGTGACACGCGCCGGCTCGGTGCCGTCCAGGCGCATCAGGTCCAGGGCTTCGCGCATGAGGGCCGCAAACTGCCGCCTGAAGCCGCTGTGCAGCAGCTGCTCCCGCAGGGGCAGGCCCGACAGGGCATTGACCGGGTTGTTGAGGTTCAGCAGCAATTTGCCCAGTTGGACAGGCCGCAGGTCGGTGTACAGCGCCAGCGGCAGCCCGGCGCGGTCGAACAGCTGGGCCAGGCGTTCGAGCTGCGGGTGGAACCCGGCCGCGAGCTGGCCACTGGTGCCTCGGTGGAAATGCCCCGGGCCCAGTTCGGCGACGTTGAAGGGCACCATGCCCGGCACCATCGACAGCGCGGGCGCGGCTTGCTGCGCCTGCTCCGCGTTGCCCAGGCCGTTCTGCAGCGACAGCACCACGGTGCCCGGCGGCAGCTGCTGGCCAAGGGCCTGGGCGGCCGTCGCGGTGTCGCGGCTCTTGACGCACAGCAGCACCAGGTCCGGTTCGGCGCGCGGTGGCACGGTGGTGTGCAGGTTCAGGGCCGTGGTGGGCAGCTGGCGCCGGCCACCGTCCAGGTCGGTCAGGTGCAAGCCATGCTGGTGCAGACGCTCGAGCATGCGCGGGCGGCCGACGAAGTCGACCCGGGCCCCGGCGGCCTGCAGGAGGCCACCGACCAGGCAGCCGATGCTGCCAGCCCCCATGACCAGCACATGAGGCTGGGTGTCCGTCATGCGGTTCGCGGTGTCTGGCGCGTCACCGGTCCGGCCTCGCGGACGATGTGGTCGTGCAGGGTCCGCCCGCCACCGGCGGCGAACCAGACCTCGGCCACCACGAACATGGGGCCGACCAGCAGGCCGCGCACATCGTCCACGAAGGCCGGCTTGCGACCTTCCCAGTGGTGTCCGACGAACTGGAACACCCAGCCGACCACGAAAGTGCCCACGCCGACCAGCAGCCAGGTCGACAGGGTGGCCTGGCCGAACGGGTGGGCCAGCGCCACCAGTGCCCCGGTGGCGCCGATGGTGACCAGCGTCACCAGGTTCAGGCCCTGGCGCAGGTACCACAGGGCGGCCAGCACCCAGACCACCAGCTCGGCGCCCAGGTTCAGGCCGGCGACCTCGAACCGGATCCGGGCCAGCAGCACGCCGATGGCAAAGACGATCAGCGGGATGCCCACAAAGTGGGTGGCGATGTTGCGCGGGTCGCGGTGGTAGCGGGCGTATTGGGTCAGCAGGGCGAGGGTCGGGCTCATCGGGCGTCTCCTGTGGTGTTTGTGCCGCGAGGATGCCTCTTTTGTGGCGGCGCGTCTGTCAGAATTCCGACAATCCCTTGCCGCCAGACCCCTTGAGCACTTCGGACGAACCCCCGCACGGTCCAGTTGCCGACCTTCGGCTGGCCTTGCAGACCGACGACTGGTTTGCCGGCTGCGCCCCCGGGCTTCAGCAGGTTCTGCTGGGCACGGGGCGGCTGCGCCGTCTGGCCGCTGGTCAGGCCCTGTTTGCGCGTGGCGGGGAGGCCGACGGACTGTGCTGCCTGACCTCGGGCGCCCTGCGGATCGGTGCACTGGATGCCGAGGGCCAGGCCGCGGTGCTGGCCTACCTGGAGCCCTACCAGTGGTTCGGCGAAATCTCGATGATCGACGGCCAGCCGCGCACCCACGATGCCGTGGCCGACGTCGACAGCCAGGTGCTGGTGGTGCCCCGCACGGCCTTGATGGCGTTTCTGGACACCCACCCGGTGCACTGGCGAGATCTGGCGCGCCTGGCTTGCCGCAAGCTGCGGGTGAGCTTTGCGGTGCTGGAAGAACTGGCGCAACTGCCGCTGGAGGACCGTGTGCTGCGGCGCCTGCATCTGCTGGCCCAGGGCTACGGCAGCCGCGATGTGCCGCGCCGGCGGGTCCGGGTGGCGCAGGAGGTGCTGGCGCGCATGCTGGGCATCAGCCGGCAGTCGACCAACCGGGCCTTGCGGCAGCTGGAGGCCCGTGGTTTGCTGCGACTGCACTACGGCGAAATCGAGCTGCTGGAGTGAGCCCCGGCGTCGCGGCCGGTTTCAGCGCAGGCGGGTGTCGGGGGTGGGCATGAGCTGGTCGATCTCCTGCTGCATGGTCTGGACCAGGCGGCTGTAGATCTGCAGCTTGTGGCTGCTCTCGCGCAGGCGCTCGGCCAGACGCTGGGCCACCGCCGTCATGAGTTTGGCGGCGGTGGTGGGTTGTTCGCTGATCAGGGTTTCCAGGGCCTCGCGCGTCAGCACGGCACAGGTGACATGCGTGCTGGCGGTGCAAGAGGCCGAGCGGGCCGCACCGTCGACCAGGGCCATTTCCCCGATCAGGCTGCCCGGGCCGAGCACGTTGACGGTGGCCGGATCGACCCGCCGTGCGATCAGGGTCTCGACCGTGATCTCGCCTTCGAGCACCAGCACCATGAAACCGGTGTCGGCGGCGTCCCCCTGGCGGATGATGGTGGTGCCGGAGCGAAAACGCTTGGGTCGCATGAAGCCGACCACGACGAGCGCCTCTTCTTCGGTGAGCTGGGCCAGCGCTGTGGGGGCCCGCAGCAGGCGCGCCGCCTCATGGGCTGAGGCGGACGCATCCACCAGCGCTTGACGGTCCGTGGGCAGACGCGATTCGGGTGGCGTCTCGTCGGGTGGTGATCCGAACAGGCGGTTGAGCATGGCAGAAAGGCAAAACCCCATTGTGCCGCCATCGGCTCCGGCGCAGTGTGACGGATTGCACCAGATTGGCACATCCATTGCTAGACAGGTGCATGACCGCTTTGCCCACCCTGATCGACCGCAAGACCCTGCCGGGTCGCGACGCGATCTGGCGCGACCCCCTGGAGCTGCTGCTGGCCTCCACCGGGGAGGGCGTGTACGGGGTCGATCTGGATGGCCGCTGTGTTTTCATCAACCGGGCCGGCGCGGCCATGATCGGCTACGAGCCGTCCGAGCTGCTGGGCTGCAACATGCATGAGCTCACGCACCACGCAAGGCTCGACGGCAGCCCCTACCCGGAGGCCGACTGCCCCATCTTCAACGCCTTCCGGCGGGGGCTGCCCTGCCGCATCGACAGCGAGGTGTTCTGGCGCCGCGATGGCAGCGCGTTCCCGGTCGAGTATTCGAGTCACCCGATTCTGGACCAGGGCGAGGTGCGCGGCGCGGTGGTGACCTTTGTCGACATCACCGAGCGGCGCCGCGCGGCCGACGCGCTGCAGAAGGCCAAGGACCAGCTGGAAGAGCGGGTGCTGGAGCGCACCGCCGCGCTGGAGACAGCGCTGCGACAGGTCCGGGAGCTGGCGGCCTGGTCGGAGTCGGTGCGCGAGGAAGAGCGCACCCGCATCGCGCGCGAGGTGCACGACGAACTCGGCAGCCTGCTGGTGGCCCTGAAGATGGACGTGAACTGGATGGACAAGCGCCTGTCGGAGCAGGCCGCGCGCCGCCCGGATGAGGCCGAGGACATGCGCAGCCGCATGCGCTGCAAGTGCCAGAACATGAGCCGGCTGATCGAGACCGCGGTGGACAACGTGGGCCGCATCATCACCGACCTGCGCCCCAGCATCCTGGACCACCAGGGACTGTGGGCGGCGCTGGAGTGGCAGGCGCAGGA
>SBFU01000209.1 GCA_006227785.1 Burkholderiales bacterium | reverse complement strand
GTGCTGGAGCCGGGCGACATGCTCTACCTGCCGCCCCGCTGGGCCCACGATGGCGTGGCTGAAGGCGGTGACTGCATGACCTGTTCGGTGGGCTTCCGTGTGCCGCAGCGGGCAGGGCTGGCGGCCGAACTGGCACAGCGCATGGGGGAAGCCTTCGAAGACCCCACCCTTTACCGTGATCCTGGTCAGGACGCCACCCACCGGCCAGGGGCCATGCCCCCGGACCTGCTGTCGTTTGCCAGCGAGGCCCTGCAGCGCCTGCTGTCCGACCGGGGCTCGCTGGCCTGCGCCCTGGGCGAGGTGATGACCGAGCCCAAACCCTCGGTCTGGTTCGACGAGGCCCGGCAGCCCTGGTCACCCGGCGCGGTGGTGCTGGACCGCCGCACCCGCATGATGTACGACGAACATCACGTGTTCATCAATGGCGAGAGTTTCCGCGCCGGCGGCGCGGATGCCCGCCTCATGCAGGCGCTGGCCGATGGCCGGCGGCTGGACCGACGGGCCGTGACCAGGGCCAGCACCGGCGCCCAGGCCCTGCTGGCCGACTGGTACGAGGCCGGATGGCTGCATCGCCATGACGAGGAGCCTGACCATGGTGCATGAACAAGCAGGTGCGGCGCTGCCACCCCTGCCCACAGGGCGCATGCAAGGCAGGCAGCTGTTTTCGGATCTGGTGCGCCAGGCCATCGAGACGGCCGCCGCCCAGGCCTGGAGTCCGCTGGTGCTTTCCGATGCCGACTTCGAGGACTGGCCTCTGGGCGACCGGGCTGTGGTTCAGGCCTTGCAGGACTGGGCGGCCCAGGGCCGCCGCATCCGCTTTCTGGCGCGCGACTTCCAGAAGCTGCGTGAGCGGCATCCCAGGCTGGTGACGTGGCGTGTCCAGTGGTCCCACCTGGTCGAAGCCCATGTCTGGACGTCCGCCGGAGAAGGGGAGGTGCCCAGCGCCTGGTGGGCACCGGGCTGGTGCATGGAACGGGTGGATCCGTCACGTGGCATTCTGGTGGCCAGTGACGAGGCGCCCCGTGTGCTGGCGCTGAGGGAGCGCCTCGAATCGGCCTGGGCCCGTGGCCGTCCCGGTTTTCCGGCCACGGTGCTGGGTCTGTGAATCCGTCACACCGGGATGGTGCGGACACCACAGAATCTGTGTCCAAAAGAAAAAGTTGATCAGGGTAAACCCGCTTGATTTTGGCGGGCTACGATAGGCCCCGTTTGTACATCACAACAGTGGTGCGCAATGACCGGCTCGCAAGCTTCGTTTCGCATCGGAGTGGTGCATGGGTTTGCTGTCCGGCCTCGCTTCCTCCAGCAACTTCAACACGGGATCCACCAACATGAAGACCTCTGCCCTTTTCGCTGCCCTGGCCGCCGCCCTCATCATGACCGCCTGCGGCAAGCAGGAACCTGCCCCGGTGGCAGCGCCCGCCACCGCACCGGCTCCCATGGAAGCCGCCAAGGACAGCGCCGCTGCTGCGCTGGAGTCAGCCAAAGATGCGGCTGCATCGGCCACCGACGCAGCCGCATCCGCAACCCAGGCGGCCACCCAGGCCGCTCAGGAAGGCACCGCTGCGGTGAAGGAAGCCGCCACCGAAGCGGCGGACGCTGCATCCGAGGCCGCCAAGGAGGCGGCTGCCAAAGCTGCCGAGGCCGCCAAGGCAGCCGCCGAAACGGCCAAGGACGCCGTCAAGCCGGCCAACTGATGCAGATCGTGGAGCGCTGCCTTGCGGCGCCGCGGTGACATCGCCATCGCGAAAAAAAAGGCCGCCCGGGGGCGGCCTTTTTTGTGCAAGGCCGACCAGGTGGGCCCTGGTCAGCGGCCTGCCGTCACTGCAGTTCCTCTGACAGCAGAGTCAGGATGCGGCGCGCGACATCGGTGGTCTCGGGCTGCCCGTTGGCATCGAGCACCCGCACGGTGGTCTGGTTGTCGGTGCTGCGCACAGCCACACGGTAACGGACCGGCGTGCGTTCGTCGCGCCGGGCACCGAACATGCGGCCGAGCAGTCCGGGCTGTGCCGTGTCGGCCACCGGTTCGACGTAGCGCACAAAGTAAAGACCCTGGCTGCGGTCCCGGTCTTCCACCGTGAAGCTGGTTCTGTCGAGCGCCAGACCGACCCGTCGCCAGGCCCGATCAAACCCGTCTTCGAACTGGAGGACGGGTGCTCCGTTGGCCGAGGAGAGACTCACCGTCGACTGGGCTGGCGCAGTCGCGGCCACCGCCTGTGCCTGGGCCTCGCTCACGCCAAGGCGGACCATCAGGCGGCGAAGGAACTCGGTCTCCAGTTCAAGTTCACGAGGGCGCGGCTGCCAGCGGGTCTGTTCGCGCAGCCCGCTGGTGTAAACCTCGATCATCCCCCGATGGCTGATGTAGATCTCGGTCTTGCCGTCTTCGCGCCGCTCCAGTCGGGTGCGAAAGCGGTCTCGCTCGCCGGTCGAGTACAGGTTGTCGATCAGGCGTCCCAGGGTGCGGCGAATGATGTCCTCTGGAATCTTGGCACGGTTTTCGGCCCAGTCGGTCTCCATGATGCCCAGTCGCTCCTGGTCGAGCTCGAGCACGAAACCGTTCTCTTCCCAGAAGCTCTTGATGGGGTTCCACAAGGCATCGGCCGGGCGGTCCACGACCAGCCAGCGCTGGTTGCCGGCACGCTCGATGCGCACGTCGCCGATCTGGTCCTGGGCGGTGTTGCCGCGGTCCACCACCGTCTCGCTCTGGGTGGCGCCGAAGCCACTGGCCGTCACGGTGCTGCCGGGCACCACATAGCGGGAGTCGCGGCTGAGCTGGGTCAGATCCGGAGGGACTTCCAGCGTGCTGCCGCGCTGGGCGCTCTTGTAGTCGATGCGGTCTTCCTGCAGGACCGTGCATCCGCTGGCGAGCAGGGCAGCAGCCAGCATGGGCAGCGCGACGGTGACGGGGCTTCGGGGGGAAGATCTCATGGACGTGCTCTTGGACATGGGCATGGATGGGGGTTGACGGCCCGCGGTCAGATGAGGCCGCTGTCGCGCAGGGCCGATTCCACCGTGGATTCCAGTGCGGTGGACATCGGGGTCAGGGGCAGCCGCAACGCACTGCCGCACAGGCCCATGCGCTGCATGGCCCATTTGACCGGAATCGGATTGGGTTCGGCCATCAGCTGGCGGTGCACCGGCAGCAGGCGCAGCTGAATGTCCATGGCACGGCGCGCATCACCGGCAATGGCGGCTTCGCACAGCTGGTGCATCAGGCGTGGGGCGACGTTGGCGGTGACACTCACATTGCCGTGGCCACCGCAGAGCATGAGGGCCACCGCGGTGGCATCGTCACCCGAATAGATCGCGAAGTCCTTGCGGGCCTCGCGGACCAGCCACTGGGCACGCTCGATGTTGCCGCTGGCTTCCTTGATGCCCACGATGCCGTCCACCTGGGACAGCCGCAGCGTCGTCTCCACCGACATGTCGGCCACCGTGCGTCCGGGCACGTTGTACAACACGATCGGCAGGTCACCGGTGGCCTCGGCGATGGCCTTGAAGTGGCGGAACTGGCCTTCCTGCGTGGGTTTGTTGTAGTAGGGGACCACCTGAAGCTGGCAGTCGGCGCCAACGCTGCGGGCGAACTTCGCCAACTCGATGGCCTCTGCGGTGGAATTGGCTCCGCAGCCGGCCATGATGGGGACGCGGCGTGCGGCCTGCTCGACCGACACGCGGATGATCTCGCAATGTTCTTCCACGGACACGGTCGGCGATTCGCCGGTGGTGCCCACCACGCCGATGCAGTCGGTGCCTTCCTCGATGTGCCAGTCGATCAGTTTGCGCAGTGCGGGGTAATCCACGCTGCCGTCTTCGAGCATGGGGGTGACGAGGGC
>SBFU01000222.1 GCA_006227785.1 Burkholderiales bacterium | reverse complement strand
GCGCACCGTCACGCGCATCGCGCAGGTGTCGGGGCAATCGTGCGGACAGGCACCGCGCACCGTCTGAATCGGTGAGTTCGTCGGAAAAGTCATACCGAAGGGCGGCAGAAGGCTTCGGAAATAGCCGGATGGTATTAGGCTGTGAGCCCGCAGGCGGGTTGGGCCCGGCCTGCCTGCGTCATCAACCTTCAGCATATCAGGAGACACCCCATGCAGCGTCGACAGCTCGTATCCACCCTGGGCACCTGTCTGGCCGCGCCCGCCCTGACGGCATGGTCCGGATCGGCCGCCGCCCAGGCCACGGGCGTGACCGATACGCGCATCGTGCTGGGCCAGTCGGCCCCGTTCAGCGGGGCGGCCGAGCAATTGGGGGTGCAGTTCTACCTGGGCGCCCAGCTGTACTTTGATGCCCTCAACGCCCGCGGGGGTGTCAACGGCCGCACGATCGAGGTGCGCCGGCTGGACGACGGCTACGAGCCCGAGCGATGCGCCGCCAACACCCGTCAGCTGATCGGTGAGGGGGCGTTTGCCCTGTTTGGCTACATCGGCACGCCGACCAGTCTGGCCGCCCTGCCGATGGCCACCGAAGCCAAGGTGCCGTTCTTCGCCCCGTTCACCGGTGCCGAGGCCTTGCGCACGCCCTTCAACCGTTACGCGATCCATGTGCGGGCCTCCTATTTTGAGGAGACCGCCGCCATCGTCCGACAGGTCACCGGGACCGGCATCAAGAAGGTTTCGGTCTTCTACCAGAACGACGCCTACGGCAAAACCGGTCTGGAAGGGGTCAGCCGCGCCCTCAAGGAGCTCGGCATGGAGCCCACCTCCACCGGCACGGTGGAGCGCAACAGCGTGGAGGTGACCAAGGCCCTCGACGAAATCCTGGCCAGCCGGCCGGAGGCCATCGTGCAGATCGGCGCCTACAAGGCTTGCGCGACCTTCATCCGGCTGGCCCGGCAAAAGGGCTACGCGGGCAATTTTTACAACGTGTCCTTTGTCGGCACCCAGGCGCTGCTGGACGAGCTCGGGGCGTCGGCCCGGGGTGTGGTGGTCAGCCAGGTGATGCCCTTTCCCTACAGCCCGGTCACGCCGATTGCCAGCGAATACCTCAGTGCCGTGCGCACCAAACAGGGCCTGAACCCGAATTACTCGGGTATCGAGGGCTATGTCGCTGCCAAGGTATTCACCGAGGCGCTTCGCAAGGCGGGTCGCAACCTCACCCGCGAAGGCTTCATCGGCGCGGTTCAGGGCTTGCGCAACCTCGATCTGGGGGGCTTCCCGATCGATTTCGGGCCGAACAAGCACACCGGCTCGCGTTTTGTCGAGCTGACCCTGCTGACCGCCGACGGGCGCATCCGTCGCTGAGGCGCGGGGCATCGTTCACCCCTGGCCGGCGGTTCGCTGCCAGAAGGACCTCACCTGCAGCGGGGGTGTCGCATGGGGTGATGCAAGCCGGCGTGGAATCGGTAGTATCGTGGCGGTCTGCTGACCATGGCCGGAGATTCCATGCAACTGATCGATTCCATTGTGACGCAGGCGGCATCCATTGCTGCCGTGCGCCGAGACATCCACGCCCACCCCGAACTGTGTTTCGAGGAGGTGCGTACCGCGGATCTGGTGGCGGCCAAGCTGACCGAGTGGGGCATTCCCATCCACCGTGGCATGGGTACAACCGGGCTGGTGGGTATCGTTCACGGCCGTGACGGTGGCGCCTGTGGTCGTGCCATCGGCCTTCGGGCCGACATGGATGCACTGCCGATGCAGGAGCACAACCGCTTCGAACATGCCAGCCGGCACGCGGGCAAGATGCATGCCTGCGGGCATGACGGACACACCGCCATGTTGCTGGCCGCGGCCCAGCATTTCGCCCGGCACCGCGAGTTCGACGGTACCGTGTATCTCATCTTCCAGCCGGCCGAGGAGGGAGGTGGTGGGGCGCGCGAGATGATCAAGGACGGCTTGTTCGAGCGATTCCCGATGGACGCCGTCTTCGGCATGCACAACTGGCCCGGCATGCCGGTGGGCAGCTTTGCCGCCAGCGCAGGCCCGGTCATGGCGTCCAGCAACGAATTTCGCATCACCATCCGCGGCAAGGGTGCACACGCTGCGCTGCCGCACAACGGCATCGATCCGGTTCCGGTGGCCTGCCAGATGGTGCAGGCCTTTCAGACCATCATCACCCGCAACAAGAAACCGGTCGACGCCGGGGTGATCTCGGTCACCATGATCCACACCGGCGAGGCCACCAACGTGGTGCCCAGCAGCTGTGAGATCCAGGGAACAGTGCGGACCTTCACATTTGAGGTGCTGGACCTGATCGAGCGGCGCATGCAGGAGATTGCCGAGCACACTTGTGCCGCTTTTGGTGCCAGCTGCGAGTTCCAGTTCCGCCGCAATTACCCGCCGACGGTCAACCACCCGGCAGAGACCGCGTTTGCGCGCGAGGTGCTGGCCGGGATCATCGGTGCCGAGCGTGTGCTCGACCAGGAGCCGACCATGGGTGCCGAAGACTTCGCCTACATGTTGCAGCAGCGGCCCGGCTGCTACCTGTTCATTGCCAACGGTGATGGCGATCACCGTGCCATGGGACATGGCGACGGACCATGCACCCTGCACAACCCCAACTACGACTTCAACGACGACCTCATTCCCCTGGGTGCCACCTTCTGGGTCCGGCTGGCCGAGCAATGGCTGGCGCGGTCGCACGCCGGCGGGGAGCGTCCATGATCCCCGTCGGTCAGGCGTTTTCCCACAGCTATGCCCGGGCCAGGGTGCGCTTCCTGGAGGCTGCGGCTGCCGGTGGTCTGGCCATTCGCAGTCACAACCACCCGCTCAAGGGTCTTGAAGGCGAAACGCTGGCCATGGACGTGGCACTGGATGGCCCGGCGGATGCCCGGAACCTGCTCATCGTCAGCAGCGCCTGCCATGGCGTGGAGGGTTTCTGTGGCTCGGGTGTGCAGGTGCATGCCCTGCATGACAAAGACTGGCGGGCCCATGCCCGCGATGCCGGGGTCGCGGTGCTCTACGTCCATGCGCTCAACCCTCATGGCTTTTCATACCGCCGACGCGTCACCCACGAGAATGTGGACCTGAACCGGAATTTTCCGGATTTCGGGCAGCCCTTGCCCGAGAACCCTGCTTACGCTGAGCTGCACGAGCTGCTGCTGCCGGCCACCTGGCCGCCCGGCGTGGAAAACCGCCATGCCATCGAAGCCTACATCGAACACCATGGACTCGCCCGTTACCAGGCGGCGGTGTCCCAGGGCCAGTACCGTTTCCCGGATGGCCTGTTCTATGGGGGTGGATCGCCGACCTGGAGCCACCTGACCCTGCGTCAGGTTCTGCAGCAGCACGCAACGAGGGCCAGGCGCATTGCCTGGATCGACCTGCACACGGGCCTGGGACCAAACGGTTTGGGAGAGCGCATCTACGCCGGGCGCAGGGATGAACAGGCCATGGCGCGCGCGCAGGCCTGGTGGGGCGGCGACGGAAAAACCCCGGTCACCTCGGTTTACGACGGCAGTTCGACCTCGGCCGAGCTGACGGGGCTGATGTGGTGTGCGATCTACCAGGAGTGTCCGCAGGCCGAGTACACCGGCATTGCGCTGGAGTACGGCACGGTGCCGATCCCGGCGGTGATCGAGGCGCTGCGCGCTGACCAGTGGGCCGAGAACCACCCCGAGATCGACCCGGCCCTGCGCCAGACCATCCGCCGCCAGGTGCGCGACGCCTTCTACACCGACACGCCGGCCTGGAAGGCGCGGATCGTGGCCCAGGGCCTGGAAGCTGCGCGACAGGCCGTGACGGGCTTGGCGGCACCGCCCCCCTGATCGGGGGTGT
>SBFU01000338.1 GCA_006227785.1 Burkholderiales bacterium | reverse complement strand
GCGCTGGTGTGGATGCGGCCCTGGGTTTCGGTGGCGGGGACACGCTGCACCCGGTGACCGCCCGACTCGAAACGCAGGCGACCATAGACCCCATCGCCGGGGCTGCGTTGGGCCATGCGAAGCACCACCTCTTTGTAGCCTCCTTGTTCGCCCGGTGATTCGCTAACGATCTCGGTGGTCCATCCTTGCCGGTCTGCGTAGCGCAGGTACATCCGCGCCAGGTCGCCGGCGAACAGGGCTGATTCGTCGCCACCGGTGCCGGCGCGGATTTCGACAAAGGCGGCCCGCTGGTCGTCGGGGTCGCGCGGCAAAAGCATCTGCTGCAGGTCGGCATCGAGCTTCGCCAGATCCGCCTCGGCTTCAGTCAACTCCTGTCGGGCCAGTTCAGCCATTTCAGGGTCTGAAAGCAGTGTGTGTGCCGCCTGAAGGTCCGCTTCGCGTTGCAGGAAGCGCTCGAACTTCTCGACCACCTGGGAGGTGTCGGCGTGTTCTCGGCTGAGCGCACGAAAGCGTTCCATGTCGTCAACCACATCGGAAGCCGAGAGGCGCGCATCGAGCTCATGAAGCCGGGCGCGCTGGCGCAACAGGGTGTCTCGGACAAATGGTTTCATGCAGGGGGCTGACCCGATGGCCACCGGGCTGGCCGCAGGTGGGCTAGGACTTGTCGCGCAGGAACAGGCGCGAGACGGTCTGTGCGGTGGCCGCACGCGTGGCCTGGTCACCCGCGTGCAGCTCGGCGAGCGTGCCGTGCAGCATTTTCTGGGTCAGGCCGCGGGACAGGGCTTCCAGCACCGCTTCAACGGGCTCGCCCTTGGCCAGCAGCTTGCGCGCTCGGGCCATTTCGAGGCTGCGCCATTCGTCGGCCTGGGCATTGATGCGCTGGATCAGGGGCACGACGCCGGTGTCCGGGTCGCGCTGTTCCATCCAGTGCATGAAGCTGAGCACGCCCGCATCGATGATGGCCTCGGCCTGGGCCACTGCAGCCTGCCGGTTGTCTTTGCCCGTTTGCACGACGTTGGCGAGGTCGTCGACGGTGTAGAGATAGACATCGTCGAGCGCCTTGACCTCGACCTCGATGTCGCGAGGGACCGCCAGGTCGACCATGAACACAGGCCGGTGGCGCCTTTTCTTCAGCGCGCGCTCCACAGCACCGAGCCCGATGATGGGCAGGGTGCTGGCGGTGCAGCTGACGACGGCATCGAACTCGTGCAGGCGCTCAGGTACGTCCGACAGGCGCATCACTTCGCCGCCGAAGCGCAGGGCAAGCTTTTCTCCACGCTCCAGCGTCCGGTTGGCGATGGCCATGGATTTGGGCGTCTTGGCTGCAAAGTGGGTGGCCGCCAGCTCGATCATCTCGCCTGCGCCCACGAACAGGACCCGGATGTCGCGCAGGTCCTCGAACAACTGGCCGGCCAGGCGCACGGCGGCCGCTGTCATGCTGATGGAGTGGGCGCCGATCTCGGTCGAGGTGCGGACCTGCTTGGCCACCGCGAACGAGCGCTGGAACAGCTGGTGCAGCGTGGTGCCCAGGGCGCCGGCATCTTCGGCGGCGCGCACCGCGTCTTTCATCTGCCCCAGGATCTGGGGCTCGCCGAGCACCATGCTGTCCAGGCCACTGGCGACACGGAAGGCGTGGCGCGCTGCCTGGTCTTCACGCAGGATGTAGGCGTGGTCGCGCAGCACGTGGGTGCTCACGCCACCGGTGCGGGCCAGCCATTCGAGCGTGGGCTCGACCGCGGACTGGTCCCCCGCACCATACAGTTCGGTCCGGTTGCAGGTGGACAGCAGGGTGGCCTCCGGTTGGCGGGCCAAATACTGGCGGTAACCATGCAAGGTGGGCTGGATCTGGTCGATGGCAAACGCAAATCGGCCGCGCAAATCAAGTGGCGCGGTCTGGTGGTTGATGCCAAGCGTCCAGACAGACATGCCCCGGATTATAAAATCGTGCGCTTATGTCCGCGGATATCCGAGCACGCACACTGGCCCGACCTGTCAGAACCACCGAGGCGCAACAGGCCTTTGGGGTGGTGAATTGACGCCCGCTGACCTGGTCTGGCATCTGGGCGGCTTCCTGGCACCGGCCCTTCTGGTGGCTCTGGTGCTGTGGCCTGGGGGGGCGTTTCGCCGTCCAAAGCCGGGTCGTTGGGTCGCGCTGGTCTGGTTGTCTCTGGCCGGCGTGATGGTGCTGCTGGCCGGGCTTGCCTGGTTCGGGCGGGATGGTCGCATGGCCACCTATGCGGCCATGATCCTGGTGCAGGGAAGCCTGATCTGGTGGTGGCGCGGACGCTGATCAGGTGCCTGACGATGGTGCCGAGGGGGCGTAACGGTCGACCCGGTCGGTGATCAGGCCATCAAGACCCAGTTCCTGGAGCCGGCGCACGTCTTCGTCCTCATTGACGGTGTAGGCCAGGCAACGCATCCCTGACCGACGGACTTCGTGCACCATCGGCTGGTTCCAAAGGGGGTGGTGGCAGATGATGGCGCAACACTCAACCGCGCGTGCCACGTCTTGCCAGCCAGACCAAAGTGAATGGAGCAGGAGGCCGCGCGGCAGGTCCGGTGCCGCGAGCCTGGCTGACTGAAGCGACTCCGGCCTGAAGGAGGTCAGCAGTGGCGGAGGCGCATCGGGTCTGGTTTGCCACAGGCTATGTGCCAGCCGGGCCACTTCGTGGCCTGTCGACTCTTCCTGGCCTGGTGTCGGCTTGATCTCGATGTTGAGCATGAAGTGGTTGGCCAGACACCAGCGCGCCAACGCCTCCAGGGTGCATGGCGGTTCGCCGGCCCAGAGTCTTCCGTGCCAGCTGCCCGCATCCAGCCTAGACAGGGCCGACCAGGTGTGCTCCGACGCCACCCCCTGGCCAGAGGTGGTCCGTTCCAGCTCGGTATCGTGCAACAGGAAGACCACATTGTCGGCGCTGAGCTTGGCATCGCACTCGAACATGCGGTAGCCGTGGGCGGCGCCCAGCCGAAACGCCGCCAGCGTGTTCTCGGGTGCCAGCTGCCCCGCTCCCCGATGGGCGATCCAGGCGGGGTAGGGCCATGGTGATGCCGCGCTCATGGGTGAGGTCTCAACAACGGTGACCGGTGGCGGCGTCGAACCAGTGAAGACGGTCCTGGCGCGGGCGTGCCCGGATGGTGCTGCCGATGACAGGCGCACCCTGGTCTTCGTGCAGGCGCAGGATCAGCGCCTCGTCGCCCAGACGGGTGTGGACCAGCCGCTCGGCGCCGAGCAGCTCGACGTTGTCGACATGCAGCGTCCAGCCGTCGTCGGCCAGGTCGATGTGCTCCGGCCGGATACCCAGCAGGCGCCCTGGCTGGCTGCCGGGTGCCTGTTGCAGCAGGTTCATCGGGGGCGAACCGATGAAGCTGGCGACAAAGGTGGTGGCAGGACGGGCATAGACCTCTTCCGGTGTGCCGAACTGCTCCATGTGGCCGCCGTTCATCACGATCATGCGCTGGGCCAGCGTCATGGCCTCGACCTGGTCGTGGGTCACGAACAGAGACGTGATGCCCAGTTCCTGGTGCAGCTTCTGAATTTCAAGTCGAGTCTGGGCGCGCAGCTTCGCGTCGAGGTTCGACAGGGGTTCATCGAACAGGAAGACCTGGGGTTGCCGCACGATGGCTCGGCCCATGGCCACGCGCTGTCGCTGGCCGCCGGAGAGCTCGCGCGGCTTGCGGGCGAGCAGGTGGCCCAGCTCGAGGATGGCCGCCGCCTTGTCCACGCGCTGGCGGATCTCGTCCGACGGCACCTTCTTGATTTTCAGGCCGTAGGCCATGTTGTCGAACACGCTCATGTGCGGGTAGAGCGCGTAGTTCTGGAACACCATGGCGATGTCGCG
>SBFU01000467.1 GCA_006227785.1 Burkholderiales bacterium | reverse complement strand
TCCATGCTGATGCTGGTGATGAGCAACAACCTGCTGCAGCTGTTCTTCGGCTGGGAGGCGGTGGGCCTGGTGTCCTACCTGCTGATCGGTTTCTGGTTCAACAAGCCGACGGCCATCTTTGCCAACATGAAGGCCTTCCTGGTGAACCGGGTCGGTGACTTCGGCTTCATCCTGGGTATCGGCCTGATCGTGGCCTACACCGGAACGCTCAACTACACCGAGATCTTCGCCAAGGCCCCCGAGCTGGGCACGCTGGCCTTCCCCGGCACCGACTGGCTGCTGGTGACCGTGATCTGCGTCTGCCTGTTCATCGGGGCCATGGGCAAGTCGGCGCAGTTCCCGCTGCACGTCTGGCTGCCCGATTCGATGGAAGGCCCGACCCCGATCTCCGCGCTGATCCACGCCGCCACCATGGTGACGGCCGGCATTTTCATGGTGGCGCGCATGTCGCCCGTGTTCGAGCTGTCCGATGCGGCTCTGAACTTCATCCTGGTGATTGGTGCCATCACGGCCCTGTTCATGGGCTTCCTGGGCATCATCCAGAACGACATCAAGCGCGTGGTGGCCTATTCCACGCTGTCCCAGCTGGGCTACATGACGGTGGCCCTGGGTGCCTCGGCCTACTCGGTGGCGGTGTTCCACCTGATGACCCACGCCTTCTTCAAGGCGCTGCTGTTCCTGGCCGCCGGCTCGGTGATCATCGGCATGCACCACAACCAGGACATCCGCTGGATGGGCAACGTGCGCAAGTACATGCCCATCACCTGGATCACCTCGCTGCTGGGCACGCTGGCCCTGATCGGAACGCCGTTCTTCGCCGGCTTCTATTCCAAGGACTCCATCATCGAGGCGGTGCACTTCAGCAACCTGCCGGGCAGCGGTTTTGCCTACTTCGCCGTGCTGGCCGGTGTGTTCGTCACCGCCTTCTATTCGTTCCGCCTGTACTTCCTGGTGTTCCACGGAAAAGAGCGCTACGACCAGAACCCGGATGCGCACCATGACGACCACCACCATGATGACCACGGTCACCATGACGACCATCAGCCGCACGAGTCGCCCTGGGTGGTGACGGTGCCGCTGCTGCTGCTGGCCGTGCCCTCGGTGGTCATCGGCTACCTGACCATCCAGCCCATGCTGTTCGGCGAGTTCCTGGCCGACGCGGTCTTCATCAACACCGAGGCCCATCCGGCCATGGCGAAGTTCGCCGAGGTCTTCCACGGTCCGCTGGCCATGGTCTCGCATGCCTTCTTCACGCCACCGCTCTACCTGGCGGCCGCGGGTGCCCTGACCGCCTGGTACATGTACATGGTCAACCCGGCCCTGCCGGCTGCCATCGGTCGTGCCCTGAGCCCGATCGTCACGGTGCTTGAGAACAAGTACTACATGGACTGGTTCAACGAAAACGTGCTGGCCCGTGGTGCCCGTGCGCTGGGTGTGGGTCTGTGGAAAGGCGGGGACCGGGGTGTGATCGAGGGGGGCGTGGTCAATGCCAGCTGGAAGCTGGTGGGGGCCATTTCGGCCGTGGTGCGACGCGTGCAGTCGGGCTATCTGTACCACTATGCGCTGGTCATGATCGTTGGTGTGCTGCTGTTCATGACGTACTTCGTCTGGCTCGCGAAATAAGAGGAAGAACCAAATGGGTTTGCTGAGCCTTGCCATCTGGACGCCTGTCTTTTTCGGCGTCGTTCTGCTCGCGTTCGGGAGGGACGAGCAGGCCAATATCGTCCGCTGGATTGCGCTGGTCGGCGCGCTTGCCGGCCTGGCGGTGACGATTCCGCTCTACACCGGTTTCGAGGTCGGATCTGCCGCGATGCAGTTCGTCGAGAAGGCGGTCTGGATCGACACCTTCAACGTGCACTACCACCTGGGCATCGACGGCATCTCGATCTGGCTGATCCTGCTGACCGCTTTCATCACCGTGGTGGTGGTGGTGGCCGGCTGGGAGGTGATCACGGAGCGCGTGAACCAGTACATGGGCGCCTTCCTGATCCTCTCCGGTCTGATGATCGGGGTGTTCGCGGCGCAGGACGCCATGCTCTTCTACGTGTTCTTCGAGGCCACGCTGATTCCGATGTACCTGATCATCGGCATCTGGGGTGGTCCCAACAAGATCTACGCCGCCTTCAAGTTCTTCCTGTACACCCTGATGGGCTCGCTGCTGATGCTGGTGGCCCTGATCTACCTGTATGTTCAGGCGGGCAACAGCTTCGACCTGGCCACCTGGTACCGCCTGCCGCTGGGATCGACCGCACAGACGCTGCTGTTCTTCGCCTTCTTCGCCGCCTTCGCGGTCAAGGTTCCGATGTGGCCGGTGCACACCTGGCTGCCCGATGTGCACGTGGAGGCGCCCACCGGTGGCTCGGCGGTGCTGGCGGCCATCATGCTCAAGCTCGGCGCCTATGGCTTCCTGCGTTTCTCCTTGCCGATCGCACCCGATGCCTCGCACGAGTGGGCCTGGCTGATGATTGCCCTGTCACTGGTGGCCGTGATCTACGTGGGTCTGGTCGCCATGGTGCAGCAGGACATGAAGAAGCTGGTGGCCTATTCTTCGGTGGCCCACATGGGCTTTGTCACCCTGGGTTTCTTCGTCTTCAGCGACCTGGGTGTCTCGGGTGCCATCGTGCAGATGATTGCGCACGGCTTTGTCTCGGCCGCCATGTTCCTCTCGATCGGGGTGCTGTACGACCGGGTGCATTCGCGCGAGATCGCCGACTACGGTGGCGTGGTCAACACCATGCCCAACTTCACGGCCTTTGCACTGCTGTTTGTGATGGCCAACTGCGGCCTGCCGGGTACGGCCGGTTTCGTGGGCGAGTGGATGGTGATCCTGGCGGCCGTGAAGGCCAATTTCTGGATCGGCATGGCCGCCGCCTCGGCGCTGATCTTCGGTGCGGCCTACTCGCTGTGGATGTTCAAGCGTGTCTACCTGGGCTCGGTCGGCAACGACCACGTCAAGGCGCTGACCGACATCAATTCGCGCGAATTTCTGGTGATGGCGGTGCTGGCCATCGCGGTGCTGTTCATGGGCATCTACCCCAAGCCGTTCACCGATGTGATGGATCCGTCGGTGGCCGAGCTGCTGCGCCATGTGGCCGTGTCCAAACTGAACTGAGCCGACGCCATCCCGACATCAAGAGAGTCTCCACATGATTGACAACCTCAGCTGGGTCGCGGCCTACCCGGAAATCCTGTTGCTGGTGATGGCCTGTGTGATCGCACTGGCCGACCTGGCGGTCAAGAGCCCCCTGCGTGGCGCCACCTATGCGCTGACGCTGCTGACGCTGGCCGCGGTGGCCTTGCTGCAGGGCCTGTACGCCAGCTCTGGCCAGACCATTGTGGGCTGGAGCGGCATGGTGGTCAGCGATCCGATGGGCAACTGGCTCAAGTGCTTTGCCAGCATTGCCATGATGGTGACCCTGGTCTATGGCCGCGCCTATGCCGGCCAGCGCGACATGCTGCGCGGCGGTGAGCTGTTCACCCTGTCCCTGTTCTCGCTGCTGGGCATGTTCGTGATGATCTCCGGGCACAACTTCCTGGTGATCTACCTCGGTCTTGAACTGCTGACGCTGTCGGCCTACGCGCTGGTGGCCCTGCGCCGGGACGACTTGCGCGCCACCGAGGCGGCGATGAAATACTTCGTGCTCGGCGCCCTGGCCAGCGGTTTCCTGCTGTATGGCCTCTCCATGGTGTACGGCGCCACCGGCTCGCTCGATCTGGCCGAAGTGATGAAGGCCATTGCGGGCGGTGCCGACACCCTCAAGGGCTCGCCTCAGGTGCTGACGCTGGGCCTGGTGTTCGTGGTGGCCGGCCTGGCCTTCAAACTGGGCGTGGTGCCATTCCACATGTGGGTGCCCGACGTCTACCACGGCGCGCCCACGGCCGTGACGCTGATGATCGGTGGCGCCCCCAAGCTGGCCGCCTTTGCCATCGTGATCCGGCTGCTGGTGGAAGGCATGCAGCCGCTGGCCTTCGACTGGCAGCAGATGCTGGCCGTGCTGGCGGTGGCTTCGTTGCTGGTGGGCAACCTGGCGGCCATTGCACAGACCAACCTCAAGCGCATGCTGGCCTTCTCGACCATCGCGCAGATGGGCTTCATGCTGCTGGGCCTGCTGGCCGGGGTGGTGCAGGGCGATGGCAGCAACATGGCCAATGCCTATGCCTCGTCGATGTTCTATGTGGTGACCTATGTGCTGACCACCCTGGGCACTTTCGGTGTCATCCTGCTGCTCAGCCGCGACGGTTTCGAGTCGGAGGAGATCCAGGATCTGGCCGGTCTGAACCAGCGCAGCCCGCTGTATGCCGGCGTGATGGCGATCTGCATGTTCTCGCTGGCCGGCGTGCCACCGCTGGTGGGCTTTTATGCCAAGCTGGCGGTGCTGCAGGCCCTGCTGGCCTCGCCGGATGCCTTCCATGTCGGTCTGGCGGTGTTTGCCGTCATCATGTCGCTGGTCGGTGCCTTCTATTACCTGCGCCTGGTCAAGCTGATGTACTTCGACGCGCCTACCCAGACCGCCCCCATCGAAGCTGGCGCCGACGTGCGCTCGGTGCTGTCGGTCAATGGCGCGCTGGTGCTGGTGCTGGGCATCGTTCCTGGCGGGCTGATGGCCTTGTGCGCCCAGGCCGTGGCCTCGCTGTTCGCCAGCTGAATGGCAGAGCGTGAACTCCCGTCGGCCAGACGGGTCTCAATGCCCCAATGAACCCCACATACTCTGTCTGGCTGGTGCTTGGCGCCGCCTTCGTCGCCGCCAACCTCCCGTTTGTCAACCAGCGCTGGATGGTGCTGGGGCCCGTGAGCAACCCGAAGCCCCTCTGGGGCCGGCTGCTCGAGCTGGTGGTCTGGTACTTTCTGGTCGGCGGTCTGGGTCTGGCGCTGGAGCAGCACGCGGGGCAGATCTACCCGCAGGGCTGGGAGTTTTACGCCACCACCGCCTCCCTGTTCCTGACCTTTGCCTTCCCGGGCTTTGTCTACCGTTACCTGGCGCGTCGGCGCGGCTGATCATGGCCGATGACGCGCACCTGCGAGAAACGCCGGTGGCCCGCACCGAGCTGTTGCGGGGTCATTTTCTGCATGTGGTGCGGGACACCGTGCAGCTGCCCTCGGGCCGCGAGGCCACGCGCGAATACGTGCTGCATCCGGGTGCTGTCATGGTGATCGGCCTGCTGGACGATGGCCGCGTGGTGCTGGAGCGCCAGTACCGGCACCCCATGCGCTCGGTGTTGATCGAATTGCCCGCCGGCAAACGCGATGCGGGCGAAGACAGCCTGAGCTGTGCCCAGCGCGAGTTCCGGGAGGAGACCGGCTACAGTGCCCGCGAATGGGCGTTTGCCGGCCGCCTGGCGCCGACGGTGGCCTATTCGGACGAATGCATCGACATCTGGTTTGCCCGCGGCCTTCAGGCCGGCGAGCGCCGCCTGGACGAAGGCGAGTTTCTGGACGTGTTCCTGGGCACAGCGGATGAACTTCTGGCGCTCTGCCGCAACGGGGCCATCATCGACTCCAAAACGCTCATTGGTGCCCTCTGGCTGCAGAACGTGTGCAGCGGCGCCTGGACACTTGACTGGCTGGACAGCACCGGGCAGCCACTTTGCCGATAATGGCGGCATGAAGGTCCTCAACCTGCAGTGCGAGCACGGCCACGATTTCGAAGGCTGGTTCGCCTCCGAAGACGATTTCCGGCAGCAGCTGGACAAAGACCTGCTGTCCTGCCCGGTCTGTGGTCACACCGGGGTGCGCAAGATGCTGTCGGCCCCCCGGCTGAACCTGGGCGCCTCCGCTGCCACCGAAGCGCCTGCCCAGGGCGAGGTGGCGCTGGGCCATGCTGCACCGGGTTCGGGCCTGCAGGCGCGCTGGCTGCGTGCCATGCGCGAACTGGTGGCTCAGACCGAAGACGTGGGCGAGCGCTTTGCCGACCAGGCACGCGCCATGCACCATGGCGAGATCGAACAGCGCAACATCCGCGGCAAAGCCACCCCTGAGGTGGCGATGGAGCTGATGGAAGAGGGCATCGATGTCATGCCCTTGCCGTCATTGCCGGCCGTCAAGGAAACGCTGCAGTAGACCCACCCGCCCCGCGTCGGGCTCAGGCGAACACCTTTCCGGCGCGCTGTACGCCTTGACGTGCCGGAAAATCCGTCACTCCCGCGCCAGCGGGAGTCCACGAAAGGGGGGGCATCGTGGATTCCCGCTTGCGCGGGAATGGCGAGGTACCGGGTGATCTCCGCAGGCGTGGTGCCATGACGGAACACCCGGGCCCGGCTCAGGGATACAGACCGCGCAGGTCGCGCGCGTGCAGGATGCGCTTGCAGGCCACGATGAAGGTGGCCGTGCGCAGGCTGACCTTGTGCTCTTCGGCCACCTGCCAGACCCCGGCAAAGGCGCCCTGCATGATGCGCACCAGGCGTTCGTTGATTTCGTCCTCGGTCCAGAAAAAGCTGGAGAAATCCTGCACCCATTCGAAGTAGCTGACCGTCACGCCACCGGCATTGGCGATCACGTCGGGCAGCACCAGCACACCCCGGTCGTGCAGGATGTCGTCGGCCTGCGGCGTGGTGGGTCCGTTGGCGCCTTCGATCACCATGCGGGCCTGGATGCGACCCGCGTTGGCTTCGGTGATCTGCTGTTCCAGGGCCGCGGGAATCATGATGTCGCAAGGCACGTCCCAGAACGCATCGGGGTCGATGACCTCGGCCTGGTCGAAGCCGGCCACGCTGCCATGGCGCGCCACGTGGGCCAGCAGGGCGGGCACATCCAGTCCGGCCTCGCGGTAGATGCTGCCGCCGTGGTCCTGCACGGCGACGACGCGGGCGCCGGCCTCGGCAAACAGCTTGCCGGCCACGCCGCCCACATTGCCGAAACCTTGCACGGCCACCCGGGCACCGGCGATGTCCATGCCGATGCGTTTGGCGGCCTCGACACCGACGGTGAACACGCCGCGGCCGGTGGCTTCCCGGCGGCCCAGTGAGCCGCCCAGGTCGACCGGTTTGCCGGTGACCACGCCGGTGGAGGTGGAACCCTCGTTCATCGAGTAGGTGTCCATCATCCAGGCCATGACCTGTTCGTTGGTGTTGACGTCGGGCGCCGGGATGTCCTTGGTCGGGCCGATGATGAGGCCGATTTCGCTGGTGTAGCGGCGTGTGACACGCTCGAGCTCACCGGTGCTCAGTTGCCGGGGATCGACACGGATGCCCCCCTTGGCGCCACCGTAGGGCACGTTCACGGCGGCGTTCTTGATGGACATCCACGCAGACAGGGCCATGACCTCGGACAGGGTGACATCCTGGTGGAAGCGGACGCCGCCCTTGCCGGGGCCGCGCGAGGTGTTGTGCTGGACGCGGTAGCCTTCGAAGTGGGCCACCGAGCCGTCATCGAGGTGGATTGGCACGTCGACGATCAGGGTGCGCTTGGGGCGCTTGAGGGTGTCGACCCAGCGACCCAGGGAGCCCAGGTAGGGCGTGACGCGGTCGACCTGCTGCAGGTAGATGCCCCAGGGCCCGAGGTTGTCGGGGTTGAGGTAGGAGGGCAGGGCGCGCGTCAGTGCCGAGGGGCTGTAGCTGGACGGATCGCGCGGCTGTTTCGGTGCTTGTGACATCGTTGGAGGTTCCTTGTGGGTGGTGTGCGACCACATGAGGGGCCGACGTCCGCGACTGTAGGGACCTGCCTGCGCCTTGTCCAAGGCCGGCTTGCCATGCCGTTATGCGTTCAATGCATAGTTGAGGCCGGACCTCAGGGGTTGAACTGCAGTGCCGCGAGGCCGGCATAGGTGCCGCCAGCCGCCACCAGGCTGGTGTGGGTGCCCTGTTCGACGATGCGGCCATGATCGAGCACCACGATGTGGTCGGCCCGCTGCACGGTGGCCAGCCGGTGAGCGATGACCAGGGTGGTGCGGTCGCGCATGGCGGTGTCCAGAGCGGCCTGCACCAGGCGTTCGCTCTGGGCGTCCAGCGCGCTGGTGGCTTCGTCCAGCAGCAGCAGGGGCGGGTTCTTGAGCATGGCGCGGGCGATGGCGATGCGCTGCTTCTGTCCACCCGACAGGCGCACGCCGCGCTCGCCCAGGAAGGTTTCATAGCCTTCCGGCAGGCGTGCGATGAACTCGTCGGCGTGGGCCGAACGCGCGGCAGCGCGAACCTCGTCATCGGTGGCATCGGGTCGCCCGTAGCGGATGTTCTCCAGTGCGCTGGAGGAGAAGATCACCGGGTCCTGCGGCACGATGCCCACGCGCTCGCGCAGGCTGCGCAGCGACCAGCGGTCGATCGGCAGGCCATCGAGTTCGATGCGGCCCGACTGGGGGTCGTAGAAGCGCAGCAGCAGGCTGAACACGGTGCTCTTGCCGGCCCCGCTGGCGCCGACCAGCGCCACGGTCTGACCCGGCTGGACGAACAGGCTGAAGTCTTCGAGGGCGGCCTGGTCTGGTCGTGACGGGTAGCGGAACTGCAGCTTGTGAAACACCAGTGCACTGCCGCCAGCGGGCGCGTCGGGCTCTTGCGGAGCGGCCGGATCCTGCACCGGTGAGCGGGTGGCCAACAGTTCGATCAGACGCTCACTGGCGCCGGCGGCGCGCAGCAGGTCGCCATAGACCTCACCCAGCACCGCGACGGCGCCGGCAAAAATGATCACGTACAGCACCGCCTGGCCCAGCTGGCCGGCACTGAGCTGACCGGCCATGACGGCCTGGGTGCCCTGGTAGAGGCCCCAGAGAATGAGGGCCGCGTTGGCGATGATGATGAAGGCGACCAGGGCCGCCCGCGCCCGGCTGCGCCGGATGGCGGTCTGGAAGGCGTTTTCGGTGGAACGGTCGAAGCGGCCGGCCTCCCGGTCTTCGGCCGCGTAGCTCTGCACGACCGGGATGGCGTTGAGCACTTCGGCGGCAATGGCGCTGGAGTCGGCCACCCGGTCCTGACTCGCACGCGAGAGCCGCCGGACCCGGCGTCCGAACAGCATCGCAGGCACGATCACCAGGGCAATCACCAGCAGGACCTGGAACATCACGTACGGATGGCTCCAGACCAGCATGCCCAGGGCGCCCAAGCCCATCACCGCATTGCGCAGCCCCATGGACAGCGAGGAACCCACCACGGTCTGAACCAGGGTGGTGTCGGTGGTCAGGCGGCTGAGGACCTCGCCGGTCTGGGTGGTTTCGAAGAATTCGGGGCTTTGCCGCAGCACATGGCTGTAGACCGCGTTGCGCAGATCGGCCGAGACCCGCTCGCCGAGCCAGCTGACCACATAGAAGCGCGCGGCCGAGAACAGGCCCAGCGCCACCGCCACGCCGAACAGGGCCAGGAAGTGGCCGCGCAGGCCCATGGCCTGTTCACCCGGGTCCTGGCTGACCAGTCCGCTGTCGACCAGGTGGCGCAGGGCAACGGGAAACAGCAGCGTGGCCGCTGCGGCCAGCACCAGAAACAGCACGGCCAGTGCGATCTGGGCCTTGTAGGGTCGCAGGAAGGGCAGCAGGCCGCGCAGGGAGGAAGGGGATCGGGAGGGTGGGCGCTGGTTGGCCGATGCGGAACTCATCCGTCGAGTGTGCCCCAGATTGCCGCCGGGGGCCCGGCGGTCAGGATGGCCGGCCCGAATCGCTCCAGGGCACGGTGTCCTCGAAAACGTGCATGAGCAGGTCGATGCGCTCGACCGCAACCGACTGGCAGTGGTGCAGCGAAATCACGCGGTAGGCCTCGCTGCGCAGCATCCAGAGCTCCTTGTGAGACCGTGCTTGACCGATGCGTGAACGCAACCTGGCCGCGGCCTCGTCCTGGCAGTCATGGACGCTTTGCAGCATGTGATGGCGCGCCTGCTGGACGTCGGCCAGGCGCGCAGGCGCCGGCTTTGAGGAGGATCGTCGTCGGAAGGAACGCAGCAGTCGGCTAATGCAGGGGGGCATCGGGGTCTCCGGGAAGCGCTTGTGAACAGGGCGCGCTCGTGGCACGCGCTGACAGGTATTTTGGCCCTGCATGGCCGGCAGGTGTGGGGTGGGCTCCCGGTGGGCACAGTGCGGTATGTCACGCGCCTGTGGTGGCTGAGCGGCGGGTGTGGCTGACCCTTCACGCCCGTGTACGCAGGCTTTCGGCTTGCACCGCTTGACCCAGATCATGGGCATCCGGCCCGACCCCTGAGATACTGAAGACATGACATCGGACCAGATGGGCTCGGTTGCTCAGGACTTGGCGGCGCCAGCGGCGCTGGTGTTCCGTGCCCGCGGGCTGACCAAGGTCTACGGGGACGGGCCGACGGCGGTGCATGCCCTGCGTGGCGTGGACCTGGACATCGTGCGCGGTGAGTTCGTGGTGTTGCTCGGCGCGTCCGGCAGCGGCAAGTCGACCCTGCTGAACATCCTGGGTGGTCTGGACACGGCCACCGCAGGCAGCGCCTGCTGGACCCACGACGGCCAGACCCACGAACTGATCGGGGCTGACGACGCCGAGCTCACCCGCTACCGGCGCGAGCATGTGGGCTTCGTGTTCCAGTTCTACAACCTCATTCCCAGCCTGACCGCGCGCGAGAACGTGGCACTGGTG
>SBFU01000347.1 GCA_006227785.1 Burkholderiales bacterium | reverse complement strand
TTGCCGCTATGCGGATCCGCGGGTCGCGCTGGGCCGGGCATTGCGTGGCCGGGCCAGCGCCGCCATGGACGTCTCCGACGGATTGCTCGGCGACCTCGCCAAGTTGTGCGAGGCAAGCGGCGTCGGCGCGGTGCTCGATCTGGAGCGGTTGCCGGTCTCGGGTGAGCTGGCCCAGCGGCATTCGGCAGCCGAGTGCGAGCGGCTCGTCCTCTCCGGTGGCGACGATTACGAACTGCTGTTCACCGCCGCCCCTGACCAGCGTGAGCGAATCCTGCAAGCCGCTGCGGACACCGCCACCACCGTCAGCCGTATCGGGGATGTCACCGCCGACCGGGCGCTGGTGATCCTGGACGAGAGCGGTCAGCCGCTGCCCGGCAGGTTTGGTGGCTACGACCATTTCGCCTGAGCCTCTGCACCCGATAATCGGTGCCATGTCCGACCACGCGAGCGCTGCGGCACCCATCACCCGACCGGGCTGGTCATTTCTGACCAGCCACATCGCCCACTTCATCGCCCTGGGTGCCGGCTCCGGCCTGTCGCGGCGGGCTCCCGGAACGGCGGGCACGCTCTGGGCCTGGGCCGGCTTTGTGCTGCTCGACCCCTATCTGGACGACACCGCATGGGCCTGGCTGATTGCCGCCGCCACACTGATCGGCTGGTGGGCCTGCACACACACCGCGCGCTCGATGCAGGTCGCCGATTCGGGACACATCGTGATCGACGAGATCGTTGCGTTCTGGCTGGTGCTGTGGCTGGTCATGCCCACCGGCTTCTGGGGTCAGTTCCTGGCCTTCGCCCTGTTTCGGCTTTTTGATGCGGTCAAGGTGGGGCCGATGGCCTGGGCCGACCGCAGCTTCAAGGGTTTCGGCGCACGTGGCGGATTTGGCATCATGCTGGACGACTTCGCGGCGGCGCTGTGCACCTTGCTGGTGATCGCACTCTGGAGGTTCTGAATGTGCGTCCGCCCCTGTCGCTCATGAGCAGCGAACCCATTGCCCTGCTGGTCGAGCAGATCGCCCAGGCGCTGCGTTCCCGTGGCCAGTGGCTGGTCACCGCCGAAAGTTGCACCGGAGGCCTGATCGCCGGAGCCTGCACCGACCTCGCTGGCTCAAGCGACTGGTTCGAGCGCGGACTGGTGACCTATTCCAACCGCGCCAAGACAGAGCTGCTCGACGTACCCGCCGACCTGATAGCCCGGCATGGTGCCGTGAGCGAACCGGTGGTCCGATCCATGGCCGAAGGCGCCCGAAAGCGCAGTGACGCGGATTGGGCGGTGGCCGTGACCGGCGTGGCCGGCCCTTCGGGGGGTACCCCGGACAAACCGGTCGGCACCGTCTGGTTGGCCTGGAGCACAGCTTCGGAAACCGACGCCGAGCGTTGCCAGTTTGCAGGCGATCGGGCTCAGGTGCGCACGGCCACGGTCAGGCATGCACTGACGGGGCTGCTGGAAAGGCTGCACTCGGCCGGGGCCAGGTCATAAAAACGCAAGCGCCCCGCGCCATTCAAACGCCTGTCATGAAGCTGTAGGCCACAGGGCTGCCAGAGCAAGACAGTTTTCGTATTTTTTGATACATTTCGATTTACAAGAATTCAACAGCCGAACGAAGTCTGAGCCCGGCACAGTGGAGGAAGTCCCAGTCCCATGGTGGGACGCGCGAGCGTCGGTCCGATGAACATTCCACACCTGCTGCAGCACCTGTACCGGCGTCGCCCCACGGACTCTTCGTCCAGTGGACATGGTGATCTGCCATCGCCCAGCAGCATGGCACCGGCTGTACCGGTCGCCGCAGAACCGGCGCCCATTCCCCAGGATCCGGTACACATACCTGGGCTGGACCGGCATGATCTGAAACAGGCCATCATCATGCATCTTGAATGGTGCGTGCTGTTCAATGAACACCTGGGTGCGGACAAGTCCTTGCCGGCGCCACAGCAGGAGCTGCCGGGCGAGCGCGCCAGCGGCCTCGGGCGCTGGATGACCGAGGCCCGGCAACGTCCCGCAGGCCAACACCCCTTGTTCGGCGAGCTGCTGCGGGAACACCAACGCTTTCACGAGCTGGCCAACCAGGCCCTCGGGCTGGCACGCATCGGACGCCTGGATGCAGCCAGCACCTTGCTCAATACCGACTTCGAGCGCAGCCGCGCCCGCGTGCTTGAAATCCTCCGCGCGATCCAGAAAAGCGCTGCTTGACGGGGGTCTTCGGCATCGCTGACCGGACCTCTGCGAAAACCCTTTTCCTGCAACACGACAACCGTCGTCCGGCTTATCATGCGGACGCCTTCGGCCTGTGCGCTGGGGCGCGTTCCAAAGGATGCCGATGCTCGACCGCCTCAACGCGCTGTACCCGGTCCGGTACACCGCTCTCGCCCTGTGTGTGTTCATTGCCCTGCTCAGCCTGCTGGCATGGGTGATATCAGGAAGCGGTGGCGGACTCTTTCTGCTGACCGCGGCGCTGTCGGCCCTGGGCTGGCGGGACCTGACGCAAACCCGCAGTTCGGTGCTGCGCAACTACCCGCTGATCGGGCATTTCCGCTTCATGCTCGAAAAGATCCGCCCCGAGCTGCGGCAGTATTTTCTGGAAAGCGACACCGAGGCCACACCGTTTTCGCGCAGCCAGCGCAGCCTGGCCTATGCGCGGGCCAAGAACGAGACCGACAAGCGGCCGTTCGGCACCCAGCTCGACCTGCGCCATGACGGTCACGAATGGATCAACCACTCGCTGGCACCCAGCCACGTCGATTCGCACGACTTTCGGGTCACCATTGGCGGGCCTGACTGCACCCAGCCTTACGAGGCCAGCATATTCAACATATCGGCGATGAGCTTCGGCTCGCTGTCCGCCAATGCCATCCAGGCGCTGAATGCGGGTGCACAGCGCGGCCGATTTGCCCATGACACGGGTGAAGGTTCGATTTCGGCGCATCATCGGCAGCACGGCGGCGATCTCATCTGGGAGATCGGCTCAGGCTATTTCGGTTGCCGGGACGAGCAAGGTCACTTCCATGAGGAACGGTTTCGCAGCCAGGCCACCTCGCCCCAGGTGCGGATGATCGAGATCAAGCTCAGCCAGGGCGCCAAGCCGGGCCATGGCGGCGTGCTTCCAGGCCCCAAGGTGACCGCCGAAATTGCGGCGGCCCGTGGTGTGCCCATGGGCGTGGACTGCATATCACCTGCAGCCCACAGTGCGTTCTCGACCCCGACCGGACTGCTTGAATTTCTGGCCCGTCTGCGCGAACTGTCGGGAGGCAAACCCACCGGGTTCAAGCTGTGCATCGGCCACCCATGGGAATGGTTCGCGATCGTCAAGGCCATGATGGCCAGCGGCATCACGCCAGACTTCATCGTCGTGGATGGTGCGGAAGGTGGCACAGGGGCAGCGCCACTGGAATTCACCGACCATGTGGGGGCGCCGCTGCAGGAAGGCCTTCGGCTGGTGCACAACACGCTGGTCGGAGCCGGCCTGCGTGACCGCATCCGCCTGGGCGCCTCGGGCAAGATCATCAGCGCCTTCGACATCGCCCGCGCCATGGCCCTGGGAGCGGACTGGTGCAACAGCGCCCGCGGCTTCATGTTTGCCCTGGGCTGCATCCAGGCACAAAGCTGCCATACCGGCCAATGCCCGACCGGCGTGACGACCCAGGACCCCCTGCGCCAGCAGGCCCTGGTGGTTCCCGACAAGGCCACCCGTGTCTACCATTTCCATCAGCAGACGCTCAAGGCGCTGCAGGAGCTGGTGCAGGCGGCCGGTCTGCACCACCCGGGCGAGATCGGGGCCCACCATATCGTGCGACGGGTGAACGAAAACGAGGTCCGGCTGCTGGCCAACCTGCTGCCCGGCCTTGAGCCCGGTGCGCTGCTCTCC
>SBFU01000267.1 GCA_006227785.1 Burkholderiales bacterium | reverse complement strand
GGCCCGCAGACAGACTGGCTGCAACAAGGAGAAAAAAGCTGAGTTTCTGAAGCGGCATGGTCCCGAGTCTGCCGCAATCCGCATCCTGGCCAGCGCAAACCCTGCGCCGGTGCGCAACCCGGTTCGCCGCTCAGACCGCCATGTAACGTCCAGGACGGTGGTTGACGGCCAGCGTCAGGTTGAGCACCACCGCTCCCAGCACCGACCAGGCAATCTGCGAGGCGTCCACCACCAGCAGGGAAGCCAGCACAATGGCGGCATCGAACCCCATCTGGATGCGACCGGCACGCCAACCGAAACGTTCTTGCAGGTACAGCACCAGCACATTGAACCCGCCCAGGCTGGCTCGGTGCCGGAACAGCATCAGCATGCCGGCGCCCATGAGCAGCCCGCCAGCCACGGACGCAAAGCCGGTCGAGAGTTGGTCAAACGCAATCCACCTCGGCACCCATTGCACAAAGACCGCCAGCAAGCCAACAGCGAGAAAGGTCTTGACGGTGAACACCGGCCCCATGCGCCGCCAGGCCAGGCCATAGAACGGGAGGTTGACCAGCACGAACAACAGGCTGAAATTCCAGCCGGTGGCGTAGTGCAGCACAAAAGCCAGCCCCGCCGTGCCGCCGGTCAGCAGCCCGGCGTGGCGGAACATGATGACGCCCAGCGCCACGAACAGGGTTCCGGTCAGCAAGGCCTGCAGGTCCTCGTGAAGACGGTGGCGCTGCTGCAGCGGCGTTGCTGCGGATCCGAGCGACGGACGGGAAGTGACGGAGACCCGGGACATGGAACTGGACCAACTCGATGACCACGCCACCTGCGTGGTGTGGGCCGGAAGCCGAGTCTGGCTGCTGACGCGCGTGTCGGCCTTGACCCAGGTCAGCAATGACGCCGATTTTCGGCATCCAGTCGATCCTGGCCGTGCCAGCAGCTGCACACTATGCTCCAGACATGCCAGAGACCACCGCAACCAGCGCCAAGCAGGACACCGACTGGCCGGGCCGCATCGCCCGTGCCGGTCTGGTGGCCGGCCCTGCGCTGGCCCTGTTGAGCTACTGGACCCTGCCCGCCCATGAAGCCCTGAGCGACGCAGGGCGACTGACCGCCGCCATCGGCATCTGGATGGCAATATGGTGGATGACCGAGGCCGTACCGCTGGCGGCCACCGCCCTGCTGCCTGTGGTGCTGTTCCCCGTCTCCGGCATCCAGGACAGCGCCCAGACCCTGCGCCCCTACGCCTCGGACATCGTCTTCCTGTTCATGGGCGGCTTCATCATCGGCCTGGCCATGCAGCGGTGGCACCTGCACACCCGCATCGGGTTGGCCATCGTGCGCCGGGTCGGCACCTCGCCGGTTCGCCTGGTCGCCGGTTTCATGGCCGCCACTGCCCTGCTCAGCATGTGGATTTCCAACACGGCAGCGGCCATGATGATGCTGCCGGTGGGCCTGAGCGTGATCAGCCTGCTGAACGAACGCCTCACCGCCAGCGACACGGCGACGGAACAGGCCCGAAGCCACTTCGCCACCTGTCTGATGCTGGGCGTCGCCTACGGCGCCTCCATCGGTGGTCTCGGCACCCTGATCGGTTCGCCCCCCAATCTTATCGTGGCCAGCCATGCCCGGGAACAGCTTGGCATGGACATCACCATGCTGGGCTGGATGGCCCTGGGTGTCCCTCTCGTGCTGGTGCTCCTGCCCCTGACCTGGCTTTGGCTGGTGCGGGTGGCCTTTCCGGTCCACCTGGACGTACCCGAATCGGTTCAGCAGGACATCCGCAAAGACCTGCAGCAGCACATTCCCATGGGCCGGGGTGAGCGAATCGTGCTGACCGTCTTCGTGCTGACGGCCGCTGGCTGGGTTCTGCGGCAGCCCTTGGCGGAACGCCTGGGCCTGCCCCACCTGACCGACGCCACCATCGCCATGGGAGGCGCGCTGCTGCTGTTTGTGCTGCCGGTGGATGTGGGTCGCCGCGTTTTCGCCATGGACTGGGATACCGCGGTGAAGCTGCCCTGGGGCATCCTGCTGCTGTTCGGTGGTGGCCTGAGCCTGGCGGCCGCCATCAGCCGCCATGGGGTGGATGCCTGGCTGGCGTCCGGCTTTTCCGGCATGGCCCATGCGCCCGCCCTGTGGATCCTGCTGGCCGTGACCACGCTGGTGATTTTTCTGACCGAGCTGACCAGCAACACCGCGGTGGCCAACACCCTGATTCCGGTGATCGCAGCGGTCGCCCTCGGGCTGGGGCAGGCCCCCTTGCCCTACATCGTGGCGGTGGCCCTGGCAGCCAGTTGTGCCTTCATGTTGCCGGTGGCGACGCCACCCAACGCCATCGTCTATGCGTCGGGCCATGTGAGCATCGCGCAGATGATGCGCGCCGGCTTGGCCCTCAACCTGCTGGCGGTGGGGGTGATCACCCTGGCCATCCGGCTCCTGCTGCCCTGGATGTCCTGACCCTCGGGCCATGCCTCAGGGGATGGTCACGGCCTCCTGCAACAACGCTGGGTAGGCGGGATGCAGGGAGATATCGTTGTGGCCCGCCCGGGGTATTTCTTTCAGCTGGGCCAGCCCGGGCGAAAAGCGCTCCAGCAGCCGCCGAGCGTGGGACGGATCGATCACGAGGTCGTGCCCGGCCACGATCAGTGTGGTGGGCATGCGCAAGTCCCCGGCCAGGCTGTCCGATTCGAACCGATCACGCAGCAACCCGTCCACCGGAACCCAGGGGTAGTGCCGCCGCGCAACGGCCAGCAGGCTGTCAAAGGGCGTGACCAGCACCAGACGCTGCACCGGCCGTCGGGCCGCCAACTGGACCGCCACCCCACTGCCCAGGCTGCGCCCGATCACCACCACCGCGGGGTGCCGCCGGTGCACCTCATCAAAAAGGGCCAGCGCGTCGGACACCAGCCCCGTCTCGGACGGACGACCGCTGCTGCCGCCGTAGCCACGGTAATGCATCAGGTACAGCGCATGGTCCGGGAAAACGCTGGCCAGGTCCGGCAGTGTCCCGGCAACGTCTTCGGCGTTGCCGCCAAAATACAGGACGGCGGCCACCCCTTCGGCGCCTGGGCGGGTGCTGATGCGCAAGCGGGCTTCCGGTGTTTCCAGCCACACACTGCTGGCAGGATCCCCGCTCGGCGCCGGGACCGGAAAGTAGATCAGCGAGCGCTGGAAAAAATACAACAACAGGCACAGGCCCAGCCAGACCAGCAGCAGAAGGCCCAGCAGCTGGAGCAGTGTCCTGAGCACGATCGGGCGTCCAGGCCCCGTCAGGTGCCCGGCAGTTCGTCCAGACGCCTCAGCCCGGCCACGGTCTGCAGGCAGGCCTCGGCCGCCTCGGTGCCCTTGACCGCGAAATGGCGCTGGAAGTATTTGCGGTGTTCGGCGTGTTCGTGGAAGTGGTGCGGCGCCTGGATGGCCAGGATGGTGGGCACACCGGTGTCGAGCTGCACCTGCATCATGGCCTGGACCACGGTCTGCATCAACGCGTCGAAGCGGTAGATGCCGTCATCGACCACCAGGGCGCTGCCGACCACGGCGGCGTAGCGACCCGAACGCGCCAGCCGTTGCGCGTGCAAAGGAATCTCGAACGCCCCGGGCACATCGAACACGTCGATCCGGCTGGCGTCCACACCGGCGTCCGCCATGCGGGCGAAAAAGGCATCGCGCGCCTGGTGCACGATCTCGGCATGCCAGGCGGCCTCGACAAAGGCAAAACGCAAATCGGGGGGCAGTGAGGAAACGTCGTTCATGTCGCTGAAAGTGGGGGTCGGTGTCAGCCCTGCATCATGCCCCAACTATCCAGCCTTCCAGCGGGTCAAAAGCCGGCAGACCGTAGCAGGGGTGTCCAAGCTGGTGCTGCTGCAGCGCCCAGGCGGCCTGCAACAGGCACAGCACCGCATCCAGCCGGTCACC
>SBFU01000202.1 GCA_006227785.1 Burkholderiales bacterium | reverse complement strand
GATGTTAAGCACGTCAACAAAGCATTCGTCGTTGAGCTGGCCGTCGCGTTCGGTGAACATGCCGTGCGTGCTGCCGGCCGTGTTGACACCTGTCACGGTCGGCCCACTTATGAGCGCCGTCGTCAATGGCACGCTCAGGGTGATCAGCTGTGCGTGCTCCATGCTCATCTTCTCGGCAGGGATCTCCTGCAGCGCTCGTTACAGCGCTTTACACAAGGCATTGACCAGGGCCTCCACGCCATGGACTTGTCGGTGCGATGCGCACCGGTACCTGCGACCTGGTCCTGGGTGGACCGTTCCTCGGGCGTCACCGGCCCTCGATCACCAGCTTCTGACCGTAGGTCCTGCCGGACGAGGTGATGAAGCGCAGCGTGTAGGTGCCGGGCGCAATGCTTGGAAGCCGGAGCACGAAGGGCGATTCGTGGGTGCCTGCATGATAACCGATGAACAGCGAGGCGGCCGACCTGCCGGCGGCATCGATGAGCTCGGCGCTCACGATGCGGCCCTCGGTATGCTCCAGCGACAGGGCGATGATGCCGCCCGAGACCGCTGGATTCGGATGGACCACGAACCGCGCATCCTCCGCAGCGTGCTCCGAAGTGCCGAGCATCGCCTGGGTCGTCATTTTGTAGAGCCTCAGGCCCAAGGCATAGGCTGTTGAGCTGCCATCGGGGTTCCGAACGATGCTGAACTTGTTCGCATACTGGCCGATGTTCTTCGCGGTCCAGGTGAGTCCTCCATCCAGCGTCTCATAGCCGGTGGTCTCGGCGCCCACCCACCCCACGGAGTCGTTGATGAACCCGATACCGAACTCGCGTACGCCGGTGTTGACCAGGGGCAGCTCGTTCCATGTCAGACCTCCATCGGTGGTCTTCACGATGTGCCGCTGGGTGGTGCCGCTGTTGTAGCTCTGGATGGTGGCATAGCCGATGGAGGGTGAGGGGAACCACGCCTTCCACATCAGCTCGTACGGCCTGCTGCTCGTGTACACGACCGTCCAGGTCTGGCCGCCGTCCGTGGTGCGCAGGATGCGCGCGGAGGAGGCTGCCACGTTGGTGCTGGTCCCGGCGAAGACCAGGCCCGTATCGGGTGAATGAAAATGGATGTCGAGGATCATCTCGCATTGGGGTGAGAGGTCGAGCCCGTTCCAGGTCTGGCCGCCGTCTCCACTTTTGATGATCACGGCAGGACCACCTACACGGCCCGCAGCGTAGACCACCTCCTGGTCCACCGCTTGAATGGCGCAAATGCCCGTGGGAATGGCTCCCGTAATGGCGTCGGTCACGTTGACCCAGCTGTTGCCGCCATCCACCGTCCGATACAGCGGATGCGGGTCCGAAACGCCGGGGAAGTAGTTGGGGCCGATGTTGCCTGCGAAGCCGATCTGCTCGTTCATGAAGGCGACGGCCCTCCAATACGTTCCGGGACTGTTGGCCTGCTGCACCCAGGTGGCGCCCCCGTCCAGGGTGCGATGGATCCTGCCCGATCCATTCACCACCCAACCGGTGTCCTTGTTGAGGAAGAAGACCCCGTCCTGCTTGGCTGAGTTGAACGGGGCGGATGGCAGGTTCGTCCAGGTGTATTGGGCGTACACTGCGGTCAGGGCCAGCAGGCCGCTCAGGGTCAAGGCTGCTCTCATGTTCATACGGTGTGGTTCGTGCGGGTCCATTGGTCTGTTCGCGTGCATACTATGACCGCATTCCGGTAACCGGGCTGCCCGGTGCTTAGGTGGCACCTGCGGCGGATCTCCACAGGGATGGCATTGGTCCGGTCTTCCAGGTTCATTGGCCCTCCGCCCATTGCACAGCAGCTTTGGGCACCTCATGGTCGAACAGCTCGAACAGCTTGGGGATATCGCCGCGCATGAACAGGTCATAGCTCTCCTGCATGGTGCCCGTCACCGCCATGAAGTGGTCGGTACCGGGGAACACCTGCAGGGTGGCCGTGCCCGGCGCACGGTGGTTCACCGTGTACACGATCTGCTCATGGTCGGCGCGGCTGAAGGCCTGGAAGTCGGTGCCGCCGAACAGCACCAGGACGCGCGTGGCCGCATCACGCCATGCACCCAGCAGGTCCACATCCTGGATCTGGCGCCAGTACTCGTGGTTCCGGGAGAAGATGCGCTGCCCGCCATCCCACTCCCAGTAGCTGCGCAGGAGCGTGTCGCTGCGCGGGTCGGTGGCGATGTCGGCCAGCGAGCGCTTGCGGATGTAGTACTCGTAGGCCAGCGCCGCCTGTGCACGGCAATCGGCTTCAAAGGCCATGGGGTCCGGCTTTGCGAGCATGCCCTGGAGCCGGTTCATCTCGATCTGGTATTCGTACCAGCTCTTCGCCGTGGTGCCATAGACCATCAGGCCCTTCACCCGCTCGGTGGCGGCGATCATGGGGCCCACCACACCGCCCATGCTGTGGCCGAAGATGAATACCTGCGTGCTGTCCACGTAAGGCAAGGACTTGAGCTTGCGCAGGCCCGCCGTGAAGCTCTCCACCTCGCCGTACAGGTCGCAGTCCTCGCAGGGGGGTGTGCCTTCACTATCGCCCAAGCCCGTCTTCTCCACCCGCAGCACCACGTAGCCCGCCTTGCTGAAGGCATGCACGATGCGGGCGTAGGGGTGGTCGGCGCTCCATCCGTCCTGCGAGCTGCAGGTGTAGCCGGGAATGAAGAGCATGGCCTTCATGCGGCCCTGGCCGGGAGGTTTGTTGATGATGGCGCGGAGCTGGCCGCCGCGGTACGGCACGGCATCGTAGATGACCTCGGCATGGGGATCGGTCTCAAAGGCCCGGGCGACGAAGCGGCCCCGCGCCGTGCGTCGGGCGCCACCGCGGAGATGGTCCACCGTGACCGCATCACCGGCCCGGACATCGGCCATTGCGGTTGCGAGGTCGCCCGGGCCCGCCGTGATCCTTCCATTGATGGCGGTGATCACGTCGCCCGCGCGCAGGCCGATCGCAGCACCGGTACCTGCGGGCACCACCTCGGTGATGTAGATACCGGTGCAGTCCTTGCAGCGGGCCACGGTGCGCAGGCTGTCGGTGAGCGGGGTGAAGCCCAGACCGAGCCATCCCTTGCGGCGCAGGGGTTCCGGTGTGCGCGCATCCGCCTTCTGCGCGGAGGTCTGCACGGCCAGGTGAAGGGCGAGGAGGAGGAAGAGGTGGCGCACCATGGTCAGGGGATCGTGCACCAAAACTGGGGCACGACACGCCGCCATCACTTGACCATCCTTGCCCGATCCATGAACGACGAGGGCGGCCGCCCATGATGCCGCTTGAAGGCGCGGCTGAAGGTGGCCGCATCGTTGAAGCCGCAGTCCAGCGCCACCTCCGCCACGGGACGTCCACCCAGCACCAGAAGGCGGTGCGCCTCATCAAGCCGCTGCTGCAGCATGTACGCATAGGGTGAAAGGGCGAACACTGCGGAGAAGGCCCGGCTGAAGTGGAACTCGGTGAAGCCGTGCGCCTCGGCCAGCTCCCGGGCGGTGGGGAAGGCCAGTGGGTCCCTGTCGAAGGCCGCCCTGGCCAGGAGCAGCCTGCGTACGGTCTCGCGCTGCGTGCCCTGCTTGCGGGCCCGGAGCCGCTGGGCAAGGCCGTGCCATTCGAGCCGGTCCAGCAGCACCGCCTCGGCAAGGCCGTGGAAGAGCGATGGGTCCAGCGCGGTGGCGCCATCGGCCAGCGCGGTGAGCACCGCCGTGGTGCGCCGGCCCAGGGGCGCGCGCTCGCCATCGAAGTAGTCGGCCTGCAGCAGGCGCTGCTCCACGCGGTCGTCGTATTGCGCATGGTGCCGCACCACCTCGGCCAGCATCGGCGCCCCGATGTCCACACAGATGCCGCGGGCCTCGTGCCGGCCGATGATCACCTCGCCCGCCCCGCCGCCCTGGATCAGCAGGTGCTCGCCCGCATGCACGGTA
>SBFU01000328.1 GCA_006227785.1 Burkholderiales bacterium | reverse complement strand
TTGAACCTTGTGGGCACGGCCCGATCCGAACACCATGATGCGACGATTCTTCCTGTTTCTGACCCTGTCCGTCCTGGCCCTGGTCGCCCGGGCCGATGGCCTGCAACGTCTGGAGGGCTTTCTGCAGGACATGCGCAGCGCCCGGGCGGACTTCACCCAGGTGGTGACCTCGCCACTGCGCGCGGGCGAGTCGACCGCGCGCAGCAAGACCTCGTATGGCCGCTTCGAATTCCAGCGGCCAGGGCGCTTCCGCTTCGAGTACACCCGTCCATTCGAGCAGACCATCGTGGCCGACGGCGAGACCCTGTGGCTGCACGACATCGACCTGGAGCAGGTGACCGCGCGGCGCCAGCAGGACGTGCTGGGCAGCACGCCGGCGGCGCTGATTGTGGCGGGCACCAGCCTGCGCGAGCTGGGCACCCATTTCGACCTGCAGTCGGCCGGCCAGAGCGACGGCCTTGAATGGGTGCAGGCCCGTCCCCGGCAGGGCGATGGCCAGCTGCAGCAGGTGCGCGTCGGGTTCCGTCAGGGCGAACTGGCCCGCCTGGAGATCGAGGACAGCCTGGGTCAGCGCTCGGTGCTCAGCTTTTCAGGCTGGCAGGCCAATGTGCCCGTCCCGGCGGAGCGCTTCCGCTTCCAGCCGCCGCCCGGGGTGGCGGTGATCCGGCCCTGAGGCGTGAACTCCGCTGAACGCGCCGCCCACGCGCCGCTGGCCGAACGGCTGCGTCCGCGCCGCCTTGGCGAGGTGATCGGGCAGCAGCACCTGCTGGGCGAAGGCATGGCGCTGCGGCTGGCCTTCGAGTCCGGTCAACCGCACAGCTGCATCCTTTGGGGGCCACCCGGGGTGGGCAAGACCACCATCGCGCGCCTCATGGCCGACGCGTTCGATGCCCAGTTCATCACCATCAGTGCGGTGCTCGGTGGCGTCAAGGACATCCGCGAGGCGGTCGAGCGTGCCGAGGCGGCCCGCGACGGCCTGCACGGCCAGCGCACCATCGTGTTCGTCGACGAAGTTCACCGCTTCAACAAGAGCCAGCAGGATGCCTTCCTGCCGCATGTCGAGAGCGGGCTGTTCACCTTCATCGGCGCCACCACCGAAAACCCGTCCTTCGAGGTCAATTCGGCCCTGCTGTCGCGGGCCGCGGTCTATGTGCTGCAGCCGCTCACGGAAGACGACCTGGGTCAGCTGGTGCTGCGCGCGCAAGGTATCGGCGCGGTGCCGGACATTGAAAAATCGGCGCAAGACCGGCTGGTCGCCTATGCCGACGGGGACGCGCGCCGTCTCCTCAACACCCTGGAGACGCTGGCCGTGGCGGCCGGGCGCGAAAAGCTGGAGCAGGTGACCGATGTCTGGCTGCTCAAGGTGCTGGGCGAGCGCATGCGCCGCTACGACAAGGGCGGCGAGCAGTTCTACGACACCATCAGCGCGCTGCACAAGAGCGTGCGCGGATCCGACCCGGATGCGGCGCTGTACTGGCTGGTGCGCATGCTCGACGGAGGGGCCGACCCGCGTTACCTGGCCCGGCGTTTCATCCGCATGGCCAGCGAAGACGTGGGCCTGGCCGACCCGCGTGCGCTGCGACTGGCGCTCGATGCGGCCGAGGTCTATGAACGCCTGGGTTCACCCGAGGGCGAGCTGGCGCTGGCCGAGTGCGTGGTGTACCTGGCGGTGGCGCCCAAGTCCAATGCCGTCTACAAGGCTTTCAACGAGGCGCGTGCCTTTGTCAAAAAGGACGGCAGCCGGCCGGTGCCCCTGCACCTGCGCAACGCACCCACCCGGCTCATGAAGGAACTGGACTACGGCAAGGGTTATCGCTACGCCCACGACGAGGCCGGCGGTTTCGCGGCAGGCGAGCGTTACCTGCCCGAGGGCATGGCCGAGCCAGGCTTTTACCGGCCCGTGGATCGTGGACTGGAGATCCGCATCGCCGATAAGTTGAAAGAGCTGAGGCGGCTCAATGATCAGAATTCCTAATGAGGGGTCTGTCGCGTTGATGCTGTGACCGTGTGTCGGAAATCTCAGGGAAAACCCGTGTGTGATAAGGGCTTACACGCATGCGGTGGCCATTTACGCCTCGCTACAATCCGCCCACCAACCCGCAGGGCGCCCCAAGACTGGGCGCGTCTGGCGGGTTTTTTGCTAGGTTAAGGCGGTCCGCACACATTCACAGACCACAGCGGACAGCCCAACTCACGGAGAAACTTCATGGACGTCTTGCTTCAGCAGATCATCAATGGTCTGGTGCTGGGCAGCATGTACGCACTGGTGGCCCTCGGGTACACCATGGTGTACGGCATCATCGGCCTCATCAATTTCGCGCACGGCGACGTGCTGATGATCGGGGCACTCACCAGCTGGTGGACCATTGGCATCATGCGCGACGGCATGCCAGAGGCGCCCCTCTGGATGATTCTCGTCCTGGCCACCCTCATCTCGATGGTGGTGTGTGCGGTGCTCAACTTCACGATCGAGAAGCTGGCCTACAGGCCGCTGCGCAACTCGCCACGGCTGGCACCGCTGATCACCGCCATCGGCATGTCGATCCTGCTGCAGACGATCGCCATGATCATCTTCAAGCCCAACCCCAAGTCCTACCCCTCGATGCTCTCGCGCGAACCGATCGAGATCGGCGGCGCCGTGATCTCGGTGACACAGATCACCATCCTGGCCACCACCGTGATCGTGCTGGCCCTGCTGATGTGGATGGTCAACCGCACCAATCTGGGTCGTGCCATGCGTGCCACGGCCGAGAACCCGCGGGTCGCGGCCCTGATGGGGATCAAGCCCGACACGGTCATTTCGGCCACCTTCGTGATCGGCGCCATGCTGGCGGCCATTGCCGGCATCATGTGGGCCTCCAACTACGGCACGGTGCAGCACGCCATGGGCTTCATGCCCGGTCTCAAGGCCTTTGTGGCGGCCGTGATGGGCGGCATTGGCAACCTGGGCGGCGCGGTGCTGGGCGGCGTGCTGCTGGGCCTGATCGAGGCCCTGGGGGCCGGCTACCTGGGCAAGCTCACCGGTGGTTTCCTGGGCAGCCAGTACACCGATATCTTCGCCTTCATCGTGTTGGCCCTGGTGCTGACCCTGCGTCCTTCGGGCCTGCTGGGTGAGCGTGTGGCCGACCGCGCCTGACCGCCAAGGAGAGTCCCATGCTCAACACACAAGCCTCCAAGCTGGTCGCCTTCTTTGCGGTTGCGGCCGCCCTGCTGGTGCTGCCCCTGCTGCTGCAGGCCACCGGCAGCAACTCGTGGGTTCGCATCGTCGACATTGCGCTGCTCTACGTGCTGCTGGCCCTGGGCCTGAACATCGTGGTCGGTTTTGCCGGCCTGCTGGACCTGGGCTTCATTGCCTTCTTCGCCGTCGGGGCCTACCTGTACGGCCTGCTGGCCTCGCCCCACCTGACGCAGAACTTCCCGGCCATTGCCGCCATGTTCCCCGACGGGCTTCATGTGAGTTTCTGGTTCGTCATGATCCTGGCCGGTGTGCTGGCGGGCATGGTCGGACTGATTCTGGGCTTCCCGGTGCTCAAGCTGCGCGGCGACTACCTGGCCATCGTGACCCTGGGTTTCGGCGAGATCGTGCGCATCTTCATGCTCAACCTGGACCGCCCGATCAACCTGACCAACGGCCCCAAGGGCATCAGCGGCATCGACCCGGTCACGGTGTTCGGCCACAACATGGGGCAGCGGCTCACGGTCTCGCTGGGCGACTGGTCGTTCACCTTCCAGTCGGTCACCCTGTACTACTACCTGATCCTGTTCTTCGTGGTGATCGCCATCGTCATTGCCTACCGTCTGCAGGACTCGCGCATCGGCCGTGCCTGGATGGCCATCCGTGAAGACGAGATCGCGGCCAAGGCCATGGGCCTGAACACCCGCAACCTCAAGCTGCTGGCCTTCGGCATGGGCGCCACCTTCGGCGGC
>SBFU01000177.1 GCA_006227785.1 Burkholderiales bacterium | reverse complement strand
CGGCCGTTCTTCATCTGGGCTGGCGCACTGAAGACCTTGAAATCGACATCGGCCATGACATCGGTCAGCTCGGTGAATTCCAGGTTGACGCGAAGGTCGGGCTTGTCCGATCCATAGCGGTGCATGGCCTCGGCATAGGGCATCACGGGGAAATCACCCAGGTCCACACCCAGCGTGTTCTGGAACACCGTCTTGATCATGCCCTGGAACAGCGAACGGATGTCCTCTTCGCCCAGGAAGGACGTTTCAATATCGATCTGGGTGAATTCCGGCTGCCGGTCGGCGCGCAGGTCTTCGTCGCGAAAGCACTTGGTGATCTGGTAATAGCGGTCGAAGCCCGCCACCATCAGCAACTGCTTGAACAGCTGGGGCGACTGCGGCAGGGCAAAGAAGTGACCGTCGTGCACGCGGCTGGGCACCAGGTAGTCACGCGCGCCTTCGGGCGTGCTCTTGGTGAGCATCGGGGTCTCGATGTCGACGAAGCCGTTGGCATCCAGGAATTTGCGGACCTCCATCGCCACCTTGTAGCGCAGCATCAGGTTGCGCTGCATGTAGGGACGGCGCAGGTCCAGCACCCGGTGCGTCAGACGGGTGGTCTCGCTGAGGTTTTCGTCGTCCAGCTGGAACGGTGGCGTGACCGAGGGATTGAGCACCTTCAGCTCGTGGCAAAGCACTTCAATCTGACCGCTCTTGAGCTTGTCGTTGGTGGTGCCTGCCGGACGGGCACGTACCAGACCGGTGACCTGCACACAGAACTCGTTGCGGATGTCCTCGGCGGTCTTGAACATGTCAGGGCGGTCAGGGTCACAGACCACCTGTACATAACCTTCTCGATCGCGCAGGTCGATGAAGATCACGCCACCATGGTCGCGCCGCCGGTTGACCCAGCCGCAAAGGGTGACGGTCTGACCCATCAGGTTTTCGGTCACCAGACCGCAATAGTGGGAGCGCATGGCCATGTCAGTCTTCTTTCAACAGGGGCGGCAGGAGCCGCCGTTCTTCAGTAATCATGTGGTGGAAATACCGGCGTCGGGTCCGCCCGCCTTGACCTTCAGCCCACGGGCCCCGGGCACGATGACACCCATGGACACAATGTAGGTCAGCGCTTCGTCCACGCTCATGTCAAGCTCGATGCAGCTGTCCCTTCGGACCATCACGAAGTAGCCCCCGGTGGGGTTGGGCGTGGTCGGCACATAGACGCTGAGGTAGTCCTTCGGGCTCAGGTGCTTCGCCAGGTCCCCGCCCGGCGTGCCGGTGAGGAAGGCAATGGTCCACATGCCGTCCTGGGGCCATGAGACCAGCAAGGCCTTGCGAAACGCATTGCCTTTCTCTGAAAACACGGTGTCGGAGACCTGCTTGACGCCGGAGTAGATGGACCGCACCACCGGAATGCGGTGCAACAGGGCGTGCCACCAGTTGACCAGCCGATGACCAATGATGTTGGATGCCATGGCACCGATCGAGATCACCACGGCCAGCGCGAACAGCACGCCGAGACCGGGAATGTGCATGCCCAGCAAACGGTCCGGGTGCCAGTCAAAGGGCAGAACCTGCAGGGTCTGGTCCAGGGTGCTGACGACCCAGTCAAGCACCCACAAGGTGACGATCAGGGGCACCAGCACCAGCAGGCCGGACAGCAACCACTTGCGCAAGGAGTGCATCAGGTCGACTCAGTTGCTCGTTGCCGGTGTGCTGGAAGCGGCCGGCGCGGCCGCAGCCGGCTCGACGGATTTGGCAGGCTCGGCCGGGGCACTGGCGGGCGCAGCCGCCGCCTTGTCGTCCGGCTTCTTTGCCGCCCCACTCTGGTTGTCACCGCGAAAATCGGTGACATACCAGCCCGAGCCCTTGAGCTGGAAACCGGCAGCGGTCAGCTGCTTCTGGAAGCTGTCCTGGCCGCAAGCCGGACAGGTGCTCAGCGGCGCATCGGACATTTTCTGCAGCACGTCCTTGGCATGGCCGCAGGACGCGCACTTGTAGGCATAGATCGGCATGACGTGAACCTGTGAGAATGCGGAAGGGAAATCGGCGGTCCGTTCCGGATGCTTGCCTGGCGAGCGCACGCTCAGCAAACCCCTCGACTGGCCGCCGAGGAAAACCGCTCATTATAAATTGAGGCCACAAGCCGCTGTTTTCCAGCGGCAGGCCCAAGCCGGATCCGGGGACGGGTCACCAGACCCGGATACGGACCAGCACCTGCATGGCAATCAGGCCCAGGACAAATCCAAGGCCACCATAGAACAGGGCCTGCAGCAACCGGTTGGTCCGGCGCTGCTCGCGAATCAGCTCCTGCAGGTCTGCATGCGATGGATCTGGCCGTTGTCGCAGGTAATCGTGCAGCAGGCGCGGCAGAGCCGGCAGGAGCTTGGCGTACTGGGGGGCCTCGTCCTTGAGCTGCTGCAACAGCTTCTGCGGTCCAACCTGCTCCATCATCCACTTTTCGAGAAAAGGCTTGGCCGTGTTCCACAGATCCAGTTCGGGGTCGAGGTCGCGGCCCAGCCCTTCAATGTTGAGCAGTGTCTTCTGAAGCAACACCAGCTGGGGCTGGATCTCGACATGGAAACGGCGCGAGGTCTGGAACAGCCGCATCAGCACCATCCCGAGCGAGATTTCCTTCAGGGGACGGTCGAAATAAGGCTCGCAGACCGCCCGGATCGCCGACTCCAGTTCGTCGATTCGGGTTTCGGCAGGCACCCAGCCCGATTCGACGTGCAGCTCCGCCACCCGCTTGTAGTCACGTCGGAAAAAGGCCGTGAAGTTCTGAGCCAGGTATTCCTTGTCGAACTCGGTGAGGGTGCCAACGATACCGAAATCCAGCGAGATGTAGCGTCCGAACGTGGCCGGGTCGACGCTGACCTGGATGTTGCCCGGGTGCATGTCGGCGTGAAAGAAGCCGTCCCGGAACACCTGGGTAAAGAAGATGGTCACACCGTCCCGGGCGAGCCGGGGAATGTCGACTCCATGGCGGCGCAGCTCGTCCACCCGGTTGATGGGAACACCGTGCATGCGCTCCATCACCATGACCTCGGTGTGGCAGTAGTCCCAGAGCATCTCCGGAATCAGCACCAGGTCCAGCCCGGCCATGTTGCGCCGCAACTGGGCCGCGTTGGCCGCCTCTCGCAGCAAGTCGAGTTCGTCGTGCAGGTACTTGTCGAACTCGGCCACCACTTCCCGCGGCTTGAGGCGCTTGCCATCGGCAGACAGCGTTTCCACCCAGCCGGCCATCATGCGCATGAGGCTGAGGTCCTTCTCGATCACCGGCAGCATGTTCGGGCGCAACACCTTGACCGCCACCTCACGGCCACCATGCCGGCCACCCCGCAGCGTGGCGAAATGGACCTGGGCGATGGAGGCGCTGGCCACCGGCACCTGATCGAAGTGACTGAACACGGCATCCAGGGGTTTGCCGAAGGCGCGTTCGATGGTGCGAACCGCCACCTCGCTGGAAAATGGCGGCACCCGGTCCTGCAGGCGGGCCAGCTCGTCGGCAATGTCCGGTGGCAGCAGGTCACGCCGGGTGGACAGGACCTGTCCGAACTTCACAAAAATGGGGCCCAGCCGCTCCAGCGCCTCGCGCAGTCGCTGGCCGCGCGGTGCGTCGAGCTTGCGCCCCAGCGAAATCAGGCGAGTGAGCCGTCGCAACCATGGGTGCTGGAAGCTGGAAAGCACCAGCTCGTCCAGCCCGTGTCTGAGCACCACCCAGACAATGAACACCCCTCTGAACAGACGCCGCAACATGCGTCGCCTCAGCCCTGGGGCCCGCGACCGGACTCCGTCTCTGCGGATGGGGAGGGCGCCCGGCCAGCAAAACGACTGGCGGCCTGACCCAGAAAGCCTCGCAAAGCGGCAACCAGCGTACGCCCCATCCGAGCCAGTGCGTGGGCCGGCGCGTCACCAACCAGTCGCGACAGATCTTCCTCCAGATCCCAGCGCAGGTTGTCGACCAGCCAGGCCACTTCGGCCGCCAGCTGGACATCACCGCGGATGTCCACCGCCGGTTTGTCGCCCGCCAGCATGGTCTGCGCCAGGGCCAGCGGCGAGGTCTGGGACACGGTCACGGCCAGGTCCGGCGCGGTGGCAGGGCTGACACGCTCCAGCAGGCCCGCTGGTGTAGGCGCCAGTGTCAGGTGGAAGTCACCCCACTGTACGCGGACGCACTTGCCCTTCTGGCGCCGCAGGCGGTCCTGTGCCTGCGCTTCCTGACCCAGCACATGGTTGAGGAAAAGGACCACCCTGTTCTGCAGCTCGTCCACCACCCAATCGGGCGGCTGCAAACCCTTGAGCATGTTGTGGAGCAAGCCGGTCACGCCCTGGCTGGCGGACGACGGGGAGGAATCGTGCGAGGCGGTCTTCATGACCCCCGATTCTGACGGATAAACGATGGCCGCACCGCAATCACCGGCCGTGCAGCCCGGAGACGACCACGCCAGGGGTCTCGAGCGCTGTCTCTACTGCAGCGCCTGAACACCCGCCACCTGCCAACGACCACCATCGGCCTTGAGGCGGGTGATGTTCCACAGCTCTCGAAACGGATTGGGTCCTGCGCCACTGCCTTCGCGCATCAGCCCCGAAAACTCGACACTGGCCGTGTAGCGATCGGTGAGTTCTTCGATCCCCAGCAGCTGTGCGTCGATCACGATGACCTCAGAGCGGCCATCGGCATGCTGGCCGGCGCGCTCGCGCTCGGTCAGCTGCAACTGGATTTCCGAGAGCATCCCCTCGGTCATCATGGCCCGCAGCGTCGGAATATCGGCCTGGTCCCAGGCTGCCTGAAGTCCGATGAAGTTGGCCTTGGAGTCCCGCAGGAAGGCCTCGGCATCGAAACCTTCGGGGACTCTCGCACCGTACGCAGCCGGCAGGACCGTCTGCTCGTCTGCTGCAGGCAGTTCGACGCTGCCCTGTTGCTCCCACGGGCGTGCGGAGGCGTCATTGCCCACATTCAGCGGGCTGTACTGGCGCGGGATCGCAGGGTCGAACTGGGAGTGGCCGCTGTGGGCAAATTCCCGCGCGCCCGGCTCATCTGTCGCCGCGCGACGGGTAAGTCGCCAGGCCCCAAACAGCACCAAGGCTGCCACCAGAACAGCGGTGACCAGCCACGGGGCCAGGCCGGCACCTGGATGCTCGCCGCTCTCATTGGCAGCCAGCACCGCCGGTGACGACACCAGCGACCAACACCCCACGATAACCAGAACCCGAATCATCCCTGTCTCCCATGTCCGCCTGTTGCATCGGCGGTTCCTGCCATCGCTTGAGCCTGAGAACCTGCTTTACTGGCACTTGATCCCCAGATGCAGCGCCACCACACCACCGGTCAGGTTGTGCACATCGACATGCCCAAACCCGGCCTGTTTCATCATTTGACGCAGTTCTTCCTGGCCGGGGTGCATACGGATGGATTCCGCCAGATAGCGGTAACTGTCCGCGTCACCGGCCACCCAGCGACCCAGTCGGGGCAGCACGCTGAAGGAGTACCAGTCATACGCCTTTTCAAGGGGCTTGGCCACCTTGGAGAACTCCAGCACAAGCAGCTTTCCACCCGGTCGCAGCACCCGGTGCATCTCGGCCAGAGCCTGGTCCTTGTGGGTCATGTTGCGCAAGCCGAAGGCCACCGAGACGATGTCGAAACTGCCCTCGGCAAACGGGAGCTTTTCGGCATCACAGACCATGGAGTCGAGGACCACGCCCTCATTGAGCAGGCGGTCGCGGCCCTCACGCAGCATGGCCTCGTTGATGTCGGTGTGCACGACCATGCCGGTGGGGCCGACCTGGCGCGAGAAGCCCAGTGACAGGTCGCCGGTGCCTCCGGCAATGTCAAGCACCTGATGCCCGGGCTGCGCCTGGGCCACCGTCAGGGTATAGCGCTTCCAGACCCGGTGCAGACCTGCCGACATCAGGTCGTTCATCAGGTCGTACTTGGGCGCTACCGAGTCAAAAACGCTGCGCACGCGCTGCGCTTTTTCGCGCTCGTCAACTGTCCTGAATCCGAAGTGTGTCTGGCCCATGCAGCAATCCTACGCCTTCAATGGCTGCCGCAGGCACTCCCGGCCTTCGGCACCATGGGTGCGTCACGATCCACCCCCGCAGCCAGCAGACGGGCGTTGTATTCGGCCCACAATTCCTCCTGCCGGGCGCCGAGGAAGTAAAGATAGTCCCAGGAAAAAATGCCGGAGACGTGTCCGTCGCTGAACGTCGGCTGCACCGCGTAGTTGCCCACCGCCTCCAGTTCGACGATGCCGACATCGCGCTTGCCGGTTTGCAGCACCTCCTGCCCAGGGCCATGACCCTGCACCTCGGCTGATGGCGAGTAGACACGCATCAGCTCGAACGGAAGGCGAAACGTGCGGCCGTCCGAGAATGCGATCTCCAGCACGCGGGACGCGCTGTGCACGGTGATGTCCACCGGTGTCGGGGTGTCTTTTTCCAGTCCTGCCATCTTCCAGTCTCCTTGGATCAAACCAGCACGCGCTCGATACCACCCTGGTTGGCCTGTTCCACATAGGTCGGCAACCAGTTCTCGCCCAGGATCTGCCGCGCCATCTCGACCACGATGTAGTCGGCCTCCAGCAGGCCGTTGCTCAGGTCGTCGCCATAACGGGTGAGCCCTTGCAGGCAGCTCGGGCAGGATGTCAGGATCTTGACGTTCGCATTGGGCGCGACGGCCCCGGACGCGCGCAAGGCCGCCTCACCCTGGCGGATTTCCTCCTCCTTGCGGAAGCGGATCTGCGTCGAGATGTCAGGCCGCGTCACCCCCAGCGTGCCCGATTCACCGCAGCATCGCTTGCTCTCCAGGACCCCTTCGCCCACCAGCGCCTTCACGGTCTTCATGGGTTCCTGCAGCTTCATCGGGCTGTGGCAGGGGTCGTGGTAGAGGAAACCGCCCTGACCCTTCGGCAGCGTGATGCCCTTTTCCAGCAGGTATTCGTGAATGTCCACGATGCGGCAACCCGGGAAGATCTTGTCAAACTCGTAGCCCTGCAACTGGTCGTAGCAGGTACCGCAGCTGACCACCACGGTTTTGATGTCCAGGTAATTCAGGGTGTTGGCCACCCGATGGAACAGCACCCGGTTGTCGGTGATGATTTTCTCGGCCTTGTCGAACTGCCCGGAGCCCCGTTGCGGATAGCCGCAACACAGATAGCCCGGCGGCAGCACCGTCTGCACACCCGCGTGCCAGAGCATGGCCTGGGTGGCCAGCCCCACCTGGCTGAACAGACGCTCCGATCCACAGCCAGGAAAGTAGAACACCGCTTCGGTTTCGGATGTGGTGGCCTGCGGGTTGCGGATGATGGGGACGTAGTCCTTGTCTTCGATGTCCAGCAGCGCACGGGCGGTCTTCTTGGGCAACCCTCCTGGCATCTTCTTGTTGATGAAGTGGATCACCTGCTCCTTGACCGGCGCCGGCCCCAGGGTGGCCGGCGGCGCGGATGTCTGCTTGCGGGCGAGACGCTGCAGCAGTTCGTTGGCCAGCCGCTGGGCCTTGAACCCGACGTCAACCATGGCCGTGCGCATGAGCTTGATGGTCTCGGGTCGCGTGGCGTTCAGGAAAAACATGGCGGCCGCATTACCGGGCCGGAAGCTCTTCTGGCCCATCTTGCGCAGCAGATTGCGCATGTTCATGGTCACATCGCCGAAGTCGATCTTGACCGGGCACGGGGTGTAGCACTTGTGGCAGACCGTGCAATGATCGGCCACGTCTTCGAACTCGTGCCAGTGCTTCACGCTGATGCCCCGGCGGGTCTGCTCCTCATACAGGAAGGCCTCGATCAGCAAGGAAGTGGCCAGGATCTTGTTGCGCGGACTGTAGAGCAGGTTGGCGCGCGGCACATGGGTGGCACAGACCGGCTTGCACTTGCCGCAGCGCAAGCAGTCCTTGACCGAGTCGGCGATGGCACCGATATCGCTCTGCTGCATGATCAGGGATTCGTGCCCCATCAGCCCGAAGCTGGGCGTGTAGGCGTGCGACAGGTCGGCCCGGCGGAGATTGGCGTCCTGCGCCAGGGCCGGCATCTGCTCCACATGGCGCAGCAGCTTGCCCTTGTTGAAGCGCCCCTGGGGGTCCACCTGGGCCTTGTAGCGGGCAAAGGGCGCCAACTCATCCTCAGACAGAAACTCCAGCTTGGTGATGCCAATGCCGTGCTCGCCCGAAATCACGCCATCGAGGCTGCGCGCCAGCGTCATGATGCGCGCGACCGCTTCGTGCGCGGTTTGCAGCATCTCGTAGTCGTCGCTGTTGACCGGAATATTGGTGTGCACGTTGCCGTCACCGGCGTGCATGTGCAAAGCCACCCAGACGCGCCCCTTCAGGACACGCTTGTGGATGGCATTGCACTCCGCCAGGATGGGACCGAAGGAACCGCCCGAAAAGATCTGTTGCAACGGCGCGCGCAGCTGGGTCTTCCAGCTCGCGCGCAGCGTATGGTCCTGCAGCTGGGGAAACAGCGCATCGACATCCCGCAGCCAGTCGCTCCACAGACCACGCACCTCGACAACCAGCGCCAGCGCCTGCTGTACACGATCCTCCAGCAGCTCGGCGCTGGGAATCTCGCTGGCATCGTCGGTCTTGCCCAGCGGCAGATTGCCCTTGGAGAAAAAGGCCTGCAGGTCGTCGCAGAGCCGGATCTTGTTGCGCAGGGACAGCTCGATGTTGATGCGCTCGATGCCCAGTGTGTACTCACCCATGCGGGGCAGGGGAATCACCACATCCTCGTTGATCTTGAAGGCGTTGGTGTGCTTGGAGATGGCAGCCGTGCGCTTGCGGTCTAGCCAGAATTTCTTGCGCGCTTCCGGGCTGATGGCCACAAAGCCTTCACCACTGCGCGAATTGGCGATGCGGATGACCTCACTGGTCGCGCGCGCCACCGCATCGGCATCATCACCCACGATGTCGCCGATCAGCACCATCTTGGGCAGGCCCCCGTTGCCCTTCTTGCTCTTGGTGGCGTAACCGACCGCCTTCAGGTAGCGGTCGTCCAGGTGTTCCAGTCCGGCCAGCAGCGTGCCCGAGCGCTTCTGCTCGGCAAACATGAAGTCCTTGATTTCGACGATCGAGGGCACGCCCTCCCGGGGGTTGCCGAAGAATTCCAGGCAGACCGTGCGCACGTGCTCCGGCATGCGGTGGACCAGCCAGCGCGCACTGGTGATGAGGCCATCGCAGCCTTCCTTCTGGATGCCGGGCAGACCGCTGAGAAACTTGTCGGTCACATCCTTGCCCAGCCCTTCCTTGCGGAAGGTGCGGCCAGGAATTTCCAGCCGCTCGGTGCGGATCAGGGTGCGGCCATCGGCCTGGAAGTACTGCAGCTCGAAGGTGGCCAGCTCGGCATCATGGATCTTGCCGAGGTTGTGGTCCAGCCGCCGAACCTCCAGCCACTGGGCATCGGGTGTGACCATGCGCCAGCTGATCAGGTTGTCCAGCGCAGTGCCCCAGAGCACCGCCTTCTTGCCGCCGGCGTTCATGGCAATGTTGCCGCCAATGCACGAGGCCTCGGCACTGGTGGGGTCCACCGCAAAAACGAAGCCGGCGCGCTCGGCTGCGTCTGCCACTCTCTGAGTCACCACGCCCGCCTCGGTCCAGACGGTTGGCAGAGGCTCGTCGTGGCCTGGCACCGACACCCGCTCGACCTCGGTCATCGCCTCCAGCTTCTCGGTGTTGATGACCACGCTCTTCCAGGTCAACGGGATGGCACCACCGGTGTAGCCGGTACCACCACCACGCGGGATGATGGTCAGGCCCAACTCGATGCAGCCCTGAACCAGACCCGCCATCTCGGCCTCGGTGTCCGGGGTCAGGACCAGAAACGGATACTCCACGCGCCAGTCGGTGGCATCGGTGACATGAGAGACACGCGAGAGGCCGTCGAACTTGATGTTGTCGGCCGCCGTCAGCCGCTTGAGCACACGCCGGGCCCGCTGCCGCAATTCGCCCATTTCGTCAAACGAACGGGCAAAACGCGTCACACAGGCGCGCGCCGCTTCCAGCAGTTCTCCGACCAGCGCATCGCGTGCCGGGTCATCCTGGGGTGTGCGGCGCTTCTGTACCTCGCCAAGCCGGTGCTGCAGCGCCTCCACCAGCAGGTGGCGCCGGCGTGGCGTGTCCAGCAGATCGTCCTGCAAATAGGGATTGCGCTGCACCACCCAGATGTCACCCAGGACTTCATACAGCATCCGGGCAGACCGTCCCGTGCGCCGCTCCCCGCGCAGGCCGTCCAGCAGAGTCCATGCGCGCTCCCCGAGCAGGCGGATCACGATCTCCCGGTCGGAGAACGAGGTGTAGTTGTAGGGGATTTCGCGCAGCCGTGGCGCCTCGCTGGCGGCGGCATCAATAAGCGGAAGCGGAGTGGGGGCGTTCATGTGGGGCAACGGCGTCCGGCGGGAAGCGCAGAGCCGTCGATGGTACCGCAGCGCAACATATACCCACCCTCCTCATGGAAACCCCTGTTGTCATGTGCGCGAAAGCTGTATGCAATCTTTCTGTCACATTACGACCTTAGCCTAGCCCCTTGTCTTACTTTTCTTCCCCCAAAGGAGCTCTCATGCGCACACGCCTTGCCTCCCTCACCGCCGCACTCGCCCTGGCCGGTCTGGCCATCTCTCCTGCCCACGCCCAGGTGGAGATCCAATGGTGGCACTCCATGGGCGGCGCCCTGGGTGAATGGGTCAACGACCTGGCCAAGGACTTCAATGCCAGCCAGACACAGTACAAGGTC
>SBFU01000343.1 GCA_006227785.1 Burkholderiales bacterium | reverse complement strand
GTAGACCGTGGCCTCGTCGACGCCGCAGGCCTCCTCGACCTTGTCCGGCGTCCAGTTGGCCATGATCTCGGCCTTGACCGCCTCCATGCCGTAGACGCGGTCGTTGATGTACTGCTTGTCTTCCCAGCCGTTCTTGAAGATGTGGTAGAGCACGCCAAACAGGAAGGGAATGTCCGTGCCCGAGCGGATACGCACGTACTCGTCCGCCTTGGCCGCGGTGCGGGTGAATCGCGGATCGACCACGATCATCTTGCAACCGGTCTCCTTGGCATGCAGCATGTGCAGCATGGACACCGGGTGTGCTTCGGCAGCGTTGGATCCGATGTACAGGGCGACCTTGCTGTTCTGCATGTCGTTGTACGAGTTGGTCATGGCGCCGTAACCCCAGGTGTTCGCAACGCCCGCCACCGTGGTGGAGTGGCAGATGCGCGCCTGGTGATCGCAGTTGTTCGTGCCCCAGAAGCTGACGAACTTGCGCAGCAGATAGGCCTGTTCGTTGTTGTGCTTGGAAGAGCCGACGAAGTAGATCGAGTCCGGACCGCTGGCGGCGCGCAGCTCCTTCATCTTGGCACTGATTTCGTCCAGCGCGGTGTCCCAGCTGATGCGCTGGTACTTGCCGTTGACCAGCTTCATGGGATAGCGCAGGCGGTACTCGCCGTGGCCGTGCTCACGCAAGGCCGCGCCCTTGGCGCAGTGGGCGCCCAGGTTGATCGGCGAATCGAACACCGGTTCCTGCCGGGTCCACACCCCGTTTTCGACGATGGCGTCGGTGGCGCAGCCGACCGAGCAGTGCGTGCAGATGGTGCGCTTGACTTCGATCTTGCCGGTGCCGTCGATGGAGCCGCCCTTGGCCGCCTGGGCCTTCTTGACCAGCGTGAGCTGGGAAGCGGCCAGACCCACCCCGACGCCCAGACCGGAGCGACGCAGGAAGGCGCGGCGGTCCATGGTGGGCAGCGCGCTGGAAAGACCGCGCTGCAAATGCTGGACAAAACTCGTGTGGGCGCGCGATCCTGACGCGCCACTGGATGAAGACTTCTTGGTCAACAACATGGATGTCTCCTGGTGAACCGCCGCGCCCCTGGACGCGGCGGGTGCTCGTGATGGAGCGGAAATCGGATGACGGGGCGCAACCGGCGCGGGTCGCAAGCGACCCGAGAGGTCAGATGCGGGTGGTCCGGTAGTAGTGCTTGACGTGCTCGCTCAGCGTGTAGCCGCCGCCGCGGGTGGGCGCCGGTCGTGCCGCCGGGGCTTCCGGTTCGCTGGCCACTCGGGGCAGAACGGTGGCTGCGGCGGCCAGTGCGCCGACCGTGGAAGCGCCGGCAAACAGGGTGCGCCGGTTCATGCCGCCGCGGTCATCACCGCGATCAGGCCGTTGGGACTTGCTCATGCGTGTCTCCTGTGGATGGGATGCCGCAACGTGGGCTTGCGGATTTTTTTCACAGGTGGAATCTACCGCTGGCCGATCACGCTTGCAAGGGCACTGCCCCTCGGTCCGCATCGACCACAACGTCCGGATGCCAGTGGCAACACTTGCGGCAATGCAGCATGCGCGCTATCGCTTTTGCCTAAGCCAGATTCATGCCATAAGGACTGACTGATAGACCAAAGGACGGGGAAGCGGGCGGGGAAACCGGGCCAGCGACCGGCCACTGAGGGCAAGACGGTGCGCGTGCGCCGGAGAAGTCATGGCCGGACAGCCGCATTGCAAAGGGTCGCGACCGATGGCCGCGCCAGCCTGTCCGGACGGAACGACAATTTGTCGCAGGCCACGGTGCGGCCGGCCGACCGAAGTCACCGGACTTGCTGTGGGGTTTGCGCCAATAGCCGACTAATTTGATCGACCAACGCCGTAGAATGCCGGCGGGTGAACACTGCGCAGACTCCCCCAGACCTCGCTTCCGAGCGGCCGATCGAAGGCTGGCCGGACTGGTCCATCCTGGTGGTCGACGACGAGCAGGGCATGCTCAACTTCCTGGTCAAGACGCTGGCACCCCGCTGCCACTTCGTGATGAGCGCGGGCTCGGCCGAAGAGGGAGCCGAGTGGCTGGCCGGTCACCATGCCGACCTGATCATCCTGGACATCTCGCTGCCCGGCACCAGTGGCGTGAGCTGGCTCAAGGATCTCAGGGAGCAGGGCTACACCGGCGAGGTGATCCTGATCACGGCGTTTGCCGATCTGGAAACGGCGATTGTGGCCCTTCGTGCCGGCGCGTCGGATTTCATCCTCAAGCCGTTCCGCGTGCCGCAGATTCTCAATGCGGTCAAACAGTGCTACGAGCGCGCGCGCCTGCGACGCGAGAATTTCGTGCTGAAACGGGCGGTGACGCGGGAGGCGCGGCGCAGCACTTCGCTGATCGGTGTGTCACCCACCATCGAGAGCTTGCGAGCCTCGATCGACCGCGTGGCAGCCGTCAACAGCACCGTGCTGCTGCTGGGGGAATCCGGCACCGGCAAGGAACTGGTGGCGCGTGAACTGCATGCCCGCAGTCCGCGCGCGACCGGCCCTTTTGTCCCGGTCAATTGCGCGGCCATGTCGCCGGAATTGATCGAAAGCGAGCTGTTCGGTCATGCCAAGGGAGCCTTCACAGGGGCCACGCGGGCCCGCGACGGACTGTTTCACTATGCCCAGGGCGGAACCCTGTTCCTGGATGAAATCGCGGAGCTACCCCTGGCCATTCAGGCCACCCTGCTGCGGGCCATCGAGGACCACAAGATCCGGCCCGTGGGCAGCCAGCAACTGGTGCCGCTGAACCTGCGCGTGATCGCGGCCACGAACCGCAATCTGGGCGAGGAGGTGGCGGCCGGCCGCTTCCGCCAGGACCTGTTCTTCCGCTTGCGGGTGGTGGACCTGCAACTGCCGCCCCTGCGGGAGCACAAGGCCGACATCCCGGCACTGGTCGCGCATTTCATCGATCAGATGGCGCCGGCCCTGGGTGTCGAACCCCTGGCCATCACCGAAGAAGAAATGGCCTTCCTGCTCCAGTACGAATGGCCGGGCAATGTGCGGGAGCTGCGCAACCTGATCGAGCGTTCGCTGATCCTCGGCACGCTGAACGTCTCGGCCCTGTACCCGGCCCAGACCGGCGGCCGTCAGAACCCCGAAGGACTGCCGACCGACCTGCAGACCCTGGAGAAACGCCACATCCTGTCGGTGCTGGAATCGGTGCAGGGCGACAAGACCCGGGCCGCCCAGTTGCTGGGCGTCTCGCGCAGAACCCTGGAGCGCCGCGTGGCCGAATGGGGTTTCTCCGCCACCGGACGCTGACCATGCTGCAGCAGGTCCAGGGCTGGCTGGCCTCGTCGGTGCGCCACAAGCTGCTGGCCATGGCGCTGCTGCCCCTGCTGGTGGTGTTCCCTTTGCTGGTGCTGGCGATTGCGGCGTGGAGCAGCTTCACCTACGAGCGCTTGCTGATCACCAAGGTGCGCAGCGACCTGGCGGTGGCCCGCGGCTACTTTGACCAGACCCTGGCCGAGGTGGGCAGCGGCACACGGGGGGTCGCCCGCTCGCAACAACTGCTGCAGGCCATGGCCGATGGGAACCTGAGCAACCGTCTGGCCACCGATCGCCAGGACCTCGGTCTGGACTTCCTGCTGCTGGTGCGGCAAGACGACCCCAAGCTGCGCCTGCCGGCCACCCTGAGCGCTCTGGTGCCACGGGCGCCAGCGAAGCCGGCCCGGGCCGCCAAGATCGTGCGCCTCTCGCGTGACGAGCTGGCCACCCTCGCCCCCCACTTGCTGCCGCGGCTGAAGATTCCGCTGGTCGCCACACGCAATGCCGCGCCTGACGCCCGCAGCGAGGAGGACCGCGCCCTGGTGCTGCTGTCGCTTCAGCCGGTGCACGATGCCGCCGGTCAGGCGAAGGCGTTGCTGGTCGGTGGCCTTCTGCTCAACCAGAATCTGGACTTCATCGACCACATCAACCGCATCGTCTACCC
>SBFU01000051.1 GCA_006227785.1 Burkholderiales bacterium | reverse complement strand
ACATTGCCCGAGTGCGAGCCGCCGCGCACCACGTTGGGTCCGCCCATCACGGTGGCCATGCCCCGCTCGCGCGCCGCGCGGGCGGCCAGTTCGGTGGTCGGGAATTCGCACACGCTCACGCCTTCGTCATGCGCCTGCAGCACATGCGCCAGCGTGGTGTCGTCGTGGCTGGCCAGGGCAATGCCGCGCTGCTGCGCATAGTCCACGAAGTGACGGCGGTGCGGCAGCGCGTAGCGCTGTTGCATCTCGGCCGCCTCGGCCACCTTGCGCACGAACTTGTCTTCGCTCCAGCCCTTCTTGCCGATGTAGTACACCCGCGCGTGTTCGATGTTCTCCCACTGGCGCTGTCCGGGGGTGTGGTCCATCAGCGAAATCAGGCGCACCAGCGGATGGTCGACGAAGGGTTGGAACAGGTCGATGGTGTTGGGCGCCGGCAGTTCACAGCGGATGTGGAACAGGTGCTCGGCACGCAGCAGGCCGTGTCGGGTGCAGTTGTCCAGTGTGCCGGCGACGCCCTCCCATGAGGTGCCGCGAAGGCTCTCGGTGTCGGCTTCGCCCACGCCCAGGGCGTCGAACACGGTGGTGATGCCAGCCGCCGCGATCTCGGCATCGTGCGCCAGCAGGGCCGGAAGCTCGGCCCACTGCACCTTCGGGCGAGGCATCAGGTGGCGCTCGAAGTTGTCGGTGTGGATTTCGACCAGGCCCGGCAGCAGGAAGTCGCCTTGCAGGTCCAGGGCGCCGGTGGGCACCCCCGGGCCGCTGTCCAGCGCCGTGATGCGGCCGTCCCGCGCCTGCAGCGAGCCGGACACGACCTCGCCGGCCAGGACCAGGCGGGCGTTGGCCAGGGTGAGCTCGTTGGCGCGCTGCGCGCTGGCCAGGGCGGTCTGCGGAAGATCGCGGGGCGCGTTCATGCGGTGACTCCTTCGGGGTGGGTTGCCGGTGTGGCCGGTGGGTGGGTGCGAAAGCTGGCCACGGCCACACGGCGCGTGGCAACCGCTTCGGCCACCTGGCCGTCGTGAAAGATGCCCAGCAGCGCGGCGCCAGCCGATCGGGCCTCATCGATCAGCTCGATGACGGTCCGGGTGTTGGCCTGGTCCAGCGAGGCGGTGGGTTCGTCCAGCAGCAGCAGCGGACGCGGTTTGATGAGGCTGCGCGCGATGTTGATGCGTTGCTGCTCACCACCCGAGAAGGTGGCCGGAGGCAGCGACCAGAGCCGCTCGGGTATGCGCAGTCGGGTCAGCCACTCCCGTGCCTGTTCGCGAGCGGCTTCGCGCCCCAGCACGACCGCCTGGCCATCGCCGGTCAGGTCCTCGATCAGGGGTTCGGCCACCACATCCAGCGCCGGGACACGGGGGATCACACGCAGGAACTGGCTCACATAGCCGATGGTGTGGCGTCGCAGGCTCACCAGTTCGCCCGGGGTCGCCACGCTGAGGTTGACGACGCCACCCGTGGCCGACCGCACCCGGATCTCGCCGGCGCTGGGCCGGTAGTTGGCGTAGACCAGCTTGAGCAAGGTGCTCTTGCCCATGCCCGAAGGCCCATCCAGCACCACGCATTCGCCGCCATGCACGTCCAGATCGACCCGGTCAAACACCGGCAATACGGCGCCGTGCTGGTGGTGCAGCACAAAACGCTTGGACACGCCCCGCAGCGACAGCATGGGCAAGGTGTCAGTGGCGACAGCAGAGTTCATGTCTTGGCTCATGGTTGCAGCACCGAAGAAACCAGCAGCTGGGTGTAGGGGTGCTGGGGGTCGTCCAGCAGCTGGTCGGTCAGGCCCGACTCGACGATGCGGCCGCGTTGCATCACCACCATGCGCTGCGCCAGCAGGCGTGCCACGGCCAGGTCGTGGGTGACGATCACCACCGCCAGGCCCAGGTCGCGGGTGAGCTGGCGCAGCAGATCCAGCAGGCGTGCCTGCACCGAGACGTCCAGACCCGAGGTCGGCTCGTCCATGAACACCAGGCGCGGTCGGGTCACCAGGTTGCGCGCGATCTGCAGGCGCTGGCGCATGCCACCCGAGAAGGTCCGCGGCGCATCGTCGATGCGGATGGCGTCGATCTCGGCGCGCTGCAGCCACTCCTCGGCGGTGGTGCGCAGCTGTCCGTAGTGCCTTTGGCCCAGACCCATCAGCCGTTCGCCCACGTTGGCGCCGGCCGAGACGTCCATGCGAAGGCCATCGGCCGGGTTCTGGTGCACGAAGCCCCAGTCGGTGCGCGCGAGCAGGCGTTGCTGCGCCTGGCTCATGCGGTGCACGTCCAGCAGGCCGCCGTCGCGCACCCGGTATTGCACCGAACCCGCGTCGGGGGTCAGTCGGGCCGCGATGGCGTTGAGCAGGGTGCTCTTGCCCGAGCCGGATTCTCCGACCACGGCCAGCACCTCGCCGGGCCACAGGTCAAACGAGGCTTCGTGCAGAGCGGTGAAGCTGCCGAAGCGCTTGGCCACGCCGCGCACGCGCAGCAAGGGCTCAGGGGTGGTGTAGGACATCATGAGAAAGCGGTGTCGATGACAAAGCTGTACCCGTGGCGCTCGAAGCCCAGGGATTCGTAGAAGGCGTGTGCCCTTTCGCGCCGGCGGTTCGATGACAGCGCCAGCTTGTAGCAACCGGCGGCGCCGGCCTGCGCGATGGCGTGGTCCATCATCTGGCGACCGATGCCCTGGCCGCGGCAGCCGGCGTCCACCACCACGTCCTCGGCAATCGCCGATGGCGTACCCAGGTGCGCCAGGTTGTGCATCACCAGCAGGGCGTAGCTGCCCAGCACCCGATCGGGTACCAGCCCGTCGCAGGCCACGAACAGCCGGTAGCTGGGGTAGTGCGCGAACTGCGCGTGGATCGCGCGCGCCTGTTCGATGTCCAGCACCTGACCGTCGTCCAGACCCGGCTGGGCATACAGGGCCAGCACCTGCGGCAGGTCGTCGGCCGTGGCCTCGCGGATCGTCAGCCTCACCGGGGTTCTCCCGTGGCGGTGGCCTGCGCAGCCTGTCGTTCCTGGCAGTAGTCCGAGTCCGAGCAAACATGCATGCGCGAGCCCTGATCGTCCGTGATGACCTCGTCCAGGAAGCTGTCGGTGGCGCCACACAGGGCGCAGGCGGCGTCCCATCGCTGCACCTCGAAAGGATGGTCTTCGAAGCCCAGGCTCTCGACGCGGGTGTAGGGCGGCACCGCATAGATGCGCTTCTCACGGCCCGCTCCGAACAGCTGCAGCGCCGGGTTCATGTGCATCTTGGGGTTGTCGAATTTCGGGATCGGCGAGGGCGCCATCAGGTAGCGGTCATTCACCATGACCGGGTAGTCGTAGGTGGTCGCGATGTGGCCATAACGGGCGATGTCCTCGTACAGCTTCACGTGCATCAGCCCGTACTCGGCCAGCGCGTGCAGCGTGCGGGTTTCCGCCTCGCGGGGTTCGAGGCGTTGCATGGGTTCGGGTACCGGCACCTGGTAGACGATGACCTGACCCTCGCGCAGGGGCGTCTCGGGAATGCGGTGGCGCGTCTGGATGATGCTGGCCTCGGTGGTGCGCGTGGTCACCGGCACCCCGGTCGTGCGCTGGAAGAAGCGGCGGATGTTGACCGCGTTGACGGTGTCGTCGGACCCCTGGTCAATGACCTTGAGCGTGTCGTCAGGGCCGATCACGGCAGCGGTCACCTGGATGCCGCCGGTGCCCCAGCCATAGGGCAGCGGCATCTCTCGTGAACCGAAGGGCACCTGGTAGCCCGGCACCGCCACCGCCTTGAGGATGGCGCGGCGGATCATGCGCTTGGTGCGCTCGTCCAGGTAGGCGAAGTTGACCTCGGGTGCGGTCGTGGTCCTGGCATCGGTGCTCTCTGGCACCATCAGGCCGGGTTCAATGGGGGCGTTCATGCGTCCTCCTGGGGTTGCTGGACATCGCCTTGGGCCGCCTGGGCGCGCATGCGGCGCACAAGCTCCAGCTC
>SBFU01000142.1 GCA_006227785.1 Burkholderiales bacterium | reverse complement strand
GAGCAAGCGCGGGTGCCCTTGCTGGAGCACATGCCGGTGGCCATGGCGTGCGTGGCACAACGCCGCAGCGACGGCGGGCCGGTCGCCTTCACGGCAGGTGACGCCGGCCTGGCGGTTCAGGCGTCGGCCGCCATCGAAGGCCAGTTCGCCCCGGTGCGTATCCGTGGCCAGCAGTACGTCGACCCCGACTGGAGCACGCCACTGCCGGTGCGTGTGGCCCGTGCCCTGGGCGCGCAGCGCGTGCTGGCCATCGACGCCAGCGTCCACCTTGACCGCGCGCCCCCTGGCGCACAGCGTTACCGCGAGAGCGACTTGCGCAAGAAGGCACTGGTCGACGCCGACGCCGCCTTGGCCGACCTCGTGCTCAAGCCCGACTTCGGCTACTGGGTCAACCTGTCACGCGAATTCCGCGAGCGGGCCATGGGGGCCGGATACCGGGAGACGATGAAGCAGGCCCAGGCGCTGCGGGCTTTGCATGGGGGGTGAAGAGCTTGTCTGGTTCAGTTTTGAGCTGGGGCAATGGCTGAGTACGACGCCATGCAGAAAAGAGCGGTCGTTACTGTTGAGGGCCATCGCTTGTGCCGAATGCAGAGTGGTTTCGGGATCGTATGGCTGTCTTGTGTTTGGTCATTGGCTTGTTCGGGTGACTGCGCATGGTCGCAGCCATTTCGCTGCCCGTTGGCCGATGGCCTGGAGCGTACAAGGCAACTCGTCACGCACGGGAGTCGCTCCCCAGAAGCCTCTTTCGCGATCAGGCACCATCTCCACTGATGGGCTTTTCAACAGCATTCACCACGTGCAGTCGGGATGCGCGACGGCTTCATGAGGCTTTTGTATCGGCGAGGCTTGCGTCCATTCAAGTCCCCTATCTACGGACGGATGCCGTTGGGCTTGACGGCGGTTGGCTGTTGCATACCCACCGCCCGCACCAAGGCGAAAAACGATGTCACGACGGGTGGGTGGACCGCGTTCGCGTGCTGAATGAGACCTACGGGCGGCATGGTGATGGGCAGAAACAGATCCAGGATCGCAATCTGCCCGTTTGCCTGGTAGAGCTGCGCGACGCTGGCAGGCATGGCAGCCACCAGATCGGTCTGGTTGATCAGGATTTCAACCAGCATCTGTGAGGTGGTTTCGGTGTGGGGGGTGGGGCGGGCCACGCCGTGTTCCGTGAGCAAGCGTTCCAGCTCCTGGCGCATGGGTGCCCATTCAGGTGGCAGTACCCACTGCACGTTGCCAAGATCCTGGGCTGTCAGCTTGCGCCTGCGCAGCAACGGATGCTGGGGACGAACCACCAGGCACACCGGCTCGTCGTAAAGGGGTTCAGCCACATAGAGAGGGTTGCGGGTGTCGTCCGAGAGGCGTCCAACCACCAAATCGAGCTCGTTTCGCGACAGGGCGGGCAGCAGCATGTCGTTGGAGCCTTCGGTGACGGTCACGACCAAGTCGGGCCAATCCTTGCGCACGCGTTGCAGAACCTGATTCACCAGCGTCGGCACGGCCACTGGCAGGGCACCCATGCGGATACGACCGGACGCACCGGCTGCGACGAGGTGCACTTCGGCCAGTGATTCGCCCATTTGCTGCAGAAGCAGCCGGGACCAGCGGATGGCGACGTCGCCTGCTGCCGTTGGCCGCAGTCCACGCGGCAGGCGCTCGAACAGGCATGCGCCGTAAATCTGCTCGGTCTCCTGCAACAGCTTGCTGGTTGCTGGCTGACTCAGGTGGATGCGCGGGGCAGCGTGGTGGACGTTGAGCGTGTCGCCCAGCGCATCCAGCAGCTCCAGATGACGCAAGCGGAGCTTGGCGCGCACACGGTGATCCAGGTGGGGATGCATGAACGAGGTTCTTAAAGATTCGCAGATCGAATCATTTGATCATGATATTTCATTTGTTTGGAATCATTGTGCTGCCTAGGATGAATTCACTCACGCAACCTTGGGCGGCGGTCCAGGCAACACACCAAAGACAAACCATGAAGATCACGATGCTGGGGACAGGCGCAGCACTGCCCGATCCGGATCGAGGCCAATCGGCCCTGCTGATCACCACAGAGTCGGGCAAGCACTACTTGTTTGACTGCGGCGAAGGTGCAACGCGACAGATGGTCCGGGCCGATATCAATCCGGCAGATGTGGGGTTGGTGTTTCTGACTCACCTGCATCACGATCACATCAGTGACTTTCCGTATTTCGTGATCTCCAGCTGGATGCTCAACCGCAAAGGATCACCCATCGTGCTGGGCCCCAAAGGGACACGGCACTTTGTGGATCACCTGTTCGAAGATGGTGCCTTTCGAGCCGACTTTCTTGCCCGATCGGCTTACCCCGCGCGCAAAGAAAATCTAGAGGCGGTGAGACCGGATGTGCGAGAAATACGGCCAGGCGTTGTCTATGAGGACATGGATATCCGCATCACGGCGCTGCATGTCGATCACCTGCCCCACGAGATTTGCGAGTGTTACGGTGTCCGTGTCGAGGCCGATGGAAAGGTGGTGGCTTTCAGCGGTGACACCAAGCCCTGCGCGGCCATGGTCGAGTTGGCGCGTGACGCCGATCTGCTGATCCACGAATGCACATTTCCCCAGCGTTTCATCGATCACCGCGCCAAGACCGGTGTGGGAACCTATTCGCACACGAGCCCCCTCGGACTGGGTCTGATTGCCCGCGAGTCGGGTGCAAAGAGTGTGGTGGCCACCCACTTCGGCCATTTTGATTCCACAAGCCCGGTACTCAAGCGTGCCGCTGCCAAACACCTGCCGGTTGAGCTGATGGGCCCGCATCTCTTGGACGAAGTGGTGGTCGAAATCCGCAAGAACTACCAAGGACCCTTGCATCTCGCGCATGACCTGATGCGGATTGACCTTTGACCTGTATGTGACTGGAGCACCCGATGAAAGACATGATTGCCTTTTCGCGTCGAATTCTTGCGCTGGTGGGCCTGTGTGCCGCCATGTCCACGCCGGCGTTTGCGCAGTGGCCCGAACGCCCGATTCGCATTGTGGTGCCCTACCCCGCCGGCGCAGCTGGCGACCTGGTAATCAGACATATGCAACCCATGCTTCAGGCGCGACTGGGTCAAGCCTTGGTGATTGAGAACAAGTCGGGGGCTGGAGGCAACATAGGCACGATGGAGGTGGTGCGCGCCAAGCCTGATGGTTACACACTGGTGCTGGGAGCCACCAACAATTTCGTGATCAATCAGTTCCTCTACAAGTCCATGGCGTTTGATCCGCTGAGCGCATTGCAACCCATCGTGAAACTGGTGGATGCGCCATCGGTGCTCTTCATTCACAGCGATGTGCCGGCACGCACTTACCGAGAGTTTGCCCAGTACGCAAGTTCCCAACCCGGCACACTCAACTACGGTTCTCCGGGCAGTGGTACAGCGCCTCACCTTTCAGCTTTTGCCTTGTCCGAGGCCATGGGCGCACGCATGACGCACGTCGCCTACCGGGGGGCGAAACCCGGAGTGGCTGGACTGCTGGGAAACGAAGTCCAGATGTTCCTGGTGGGTTATGGGGTGGCGGGAGCACACTTGGCCAGCGGGCGTATCCGGGCCCTGGCGGTTGCATCCAACGAGCGTCTGAAGGAGTTGCCTGACGTGCCCACCATGGCTGAGGCTGGCGCACCCGATGTGGTGCGGAGCAACTGGTGGGCGCTGGCTGCGCCAAAGGGTACCGATGCCGCGATCATCCAGCGCTTGGCTGACGAGGTAAGAGCTGCGCTGGCCCAGCCCGCCACCCAGCAGTTTCTGTCGGCTCAGGGATTCATTCCTTCCGTCATTTCCACAGAGACGTTTGCCCAGCAACTCACCCAAGAGGCGATTCTGTGGAGAGACATCGTGGCCAAGTCAGGTGTGACGGTGGATTGATACAGTCTTCATGCCGGTGAGCGGCTTGTTTGGCCAGCCGTTCTGGCGGCTGAGCGACGACATTGGGCAATGG
>SBFU01000352.1 GCA_006227785.1 Burkholderiales bacterium | reverse complement strand
GCCAGGGTGGTGTGCCCGTACTGCGCCGGCTCGCGCGTGCCGAGCAGGTTGAGGTTGGGGCCGTTGAGCACGAGGATCTGGCGGGTCATGGCGGTACGTCGGTGGCTTTGGTCGGTGTCGTCAGGTTGCCATGATGCCACGGCAGCCTTCGCGCGGTGCACTCAGGGCGCCGGCTCGACCGGTGGCACCGGGCGACGCAAGGGGTTGAAGCCGGTGACCAGCGCCGTGGCCAGCAGCACCAGCGCACCGCCCGCAAAGATGCCGGGTGACAGGGCCTCGCCCAGGAAGAGGTGGCCCCAGGTCACACCGAACACCGGAATCAGGAAGGCCGGGCTGGTGGCCGCGACCGGCGAAACGTGGCGGATGATGCGCAGGTGCGCCCAGTAGGCCAGCCCCGAGGTGACCACGCCCAGCACCAGGATGGCGGCGAGCGCCGGGGGCGTGAACTGCGCATCTGGCAGGGCCCAGAGCGCGCCGGGCAGCACCATGACCAGCGCCAGCACATGGATGCTGGCCGATATGGCCAGGGGCTGGATGCGCTGCGTGGCCCGCTTCATCAGGGGCGTGCTGACGCCATAGCAGAAGGCCGCGCCAATGCAGGCCAGCGCCGCCACCAGGGTGGGCCAGTCGGGCTGCACCGGACCCAGTCGCACGATCAGGGCCACTCCGGCGGCACCGACGGCACAGCCGGCCAGCTTGCGCCAGGTCAGCGTGTCCTGGCCGAACCAGGCCGCCGACAAGGTGCCGAACAGCACGACGGTGGTGTTGAGCAGGGCGCTGTAGCCCGCCGGCAGTCGCAAGGCCGCCCAGGCGTACAACAGAAACGGCAGCAGCACCGACAGCGCGCCCAGCAGGGTCAGTTCTTTCCAGTGCGCCCAGGGCCATTCGTGTCGCAACAGCCGCATGAGCAGGGCCAGCGTGAGCGCGGCCAGCGCCACACGGCCACCGGCGAGCACCCACGGACCCAGCACCGGGCTGGCAATGCGCAGGAACATGAACGAGGCGCCCCAGAGCGCGGACAGGCCGATGAGCTGGGCGAAATGACGGGTTTTCACGATGCGATTGTCGGGCTGTGCCAACGCTTTGGCTGTCGTGTCGGTGGCTTCAGGTCACCACATGGGAGGCATCGCTGTCACGCACCGGCGGCCGGGAAAACAGCGAACTGCCGACAGCGGCGGACATGACACAAGCGATGGCCAGCCACTGGGCGGCTGTCAGGTGTTCGTGCAGCACGATCCAGCCCAGAAAAGCGGCGACGGCCGGCTCCAGGCTGGTCATGATGCCAAAGGCGCCCGCGGGCAGGCGCTTGAGGGCCACCATTTCGAGCGAGATGGGGATGGCGCTGGAAATGGCAGCGATCATCAGCCCCCAGAGCAGAACGGCCGGGTCGAGCAGGGCACTGCCGGCATGGGCAATACCGAAGGGCAGCACACTGAGCGCAGCCACACCCAGGCCCAGCGCCACCGAGTGCCCGGCGTGCAGGTGCGACAGGCGCTTGCCGAACACGATGTACGAGGCCCAGCAGGCGGCAGCGGCCAGGGCGTAAGCCACGCCCACCGGGTCCAGCGCGGACACACCATGCCCCCAGGGCAGCAGCAGCGACAGGCCTGCGATGGCCAGCGCCAGCCACACCAGGTCCAGCCAGCGCCGCGAGCCGAACATGGCCACCGCCAGCGGCCCGGAGAACTCGATGGCCACCGCAATACCGAACGGAATGGTCTGCAGCGACTGGTAAAACAGCAGATTCATGAAGCCCAGCGCCACGCCGTAGCGCAGCACGGCCGCAGCGTCGCCAGGCCGCAACGACCAGCGCCAGGGCCGCCAGATCAACAGCAGCAACAGAGCAGAAAAGCCGACCCGCAAGGCGGTGGTGCCCAGGGCGCCCACCTGCGGAAACAGCTGCTTGGCCAGTGAGGTGCCCAGCCCCAGCGCGGTCACCGAGCCGAGCACGGCCAGCAGGGGCAGCGCCTGCGCCCAACGCGAGTGGGTCATGGTTGGATCAGACCAAAGGGACTGAAAGGCGCTCGATGACCGGCCGGGTGTCCGGGCGCACGCCGCGCCACCATTCGAAGGCTTCCGCTGCCTGTTCCACCAGCATGCCGACCCCGTCCACCAGTTGCGTCACGCCGGCGGCGCGGGCCTGCTTCAGGAAGGGCGTCAGGCCCTTGCCATAGACGAGCTCATAGGCCAGCGCGCCGGGCGCGAACACACTGGCGGGCAGGGGCAGTTCGGCCTGTGACAGACCGGTGGAGGTGGCATTGAGCACCACGTCGAAGGACTCGCCGGCCAGGTCGGGGTAGCCGCCCGTCTGTAGCGTGACGTGTCCGGCGAAGTCGGCCTGGAGTTCGTGTGCCTTGTCGGCGCTGCGGTTGGCCACGGCGATCAGGGCCGGCTGCTGCTGGGCAATCGGCAGAATGGCACCGCGCGTGGCGCCGCCGGCACCGCAAATCAGCACGCGTTTGTTCTTCAGGGAGACGCCCAGGTTGCGCTGGATGTCGTTGACCAGGCCCAGGCCGTCGAAATTCTGTGCCCAGATGCGGTCGTCCTCGAACTTGAGCGCGTTGACCGCGCCCGCCAGCCGCGCGGATTCCATCGGGTCGGTGGCGATGTCGAAAGCCTGCAGCTTGAAGGGCAGGGTGACGTTCATGCCCCGGCCACCCGTTGCGATGAAGGCGCGCACCGCGCCCGAAAAGCCGTCCAACGGCCCTTCGATGGCGGTGTATTCGATGGCCTGCCCGGTGGCCTGGGCGAACAGGCCGTGGATCAGCGGGGACTTGCTGTGGGCGATGGGGTTGCCAATGACGGCATAGCGGTCGGTCATGGTCGGGTTCCGGGCAATCCGTCATTGTCTCTCAAGCCAGCCGATGGCCTTGGCGGTGGCAAGGTGGGCAGGGCGGCACTACCATGCGGCCATGAACACACCCGTCCCCCTTCGCATCGACTTCGTGTCCGACATCGCCTGTCCCTGGTGCGCCGTTGGCCTGTCAGCCCTCGAGCGCGCTTTGCAGCGGCTGGATGACACGGTGATCGCCGAGCTGCATTTCCAGCCTTTCGAGTTGAACCCGCACATGGGGCCGGAGGGCGAGGATGTCACCGAACACCTGAGCCAAAAGTACGGCAGCACGGCCGAGCAACAGGCGCAGATCCGCGAGACGATTCGCCAGCGCGGAGCGCAAGAGGGCTTCACCTTCAGGGCGGAAGGCCGCGGCCGCATCTGGAACACCTTCGATGCCCATCGTCTGCTGCACTGGGTGGGCGAAGAAGGTCAGCCAGGCCAGCAGCATGCACTCAAGAAGGCCTTGCTGGTGGCCTACCACGGCCGCGCCGAGAACCCGTCAGACCCCCAGGTGCTGCTGGCCTGTGTGCGCGAGGTGGGGCTGGACGAGAACCGTGCCCAGGCCATTCTGGACAGCGACGAATGGGCCGACGCGGTGCGCGAACGCGAGCAGTTCTACACGGCGCACGGTATCCGTTCGGTGCCGGCGGTCATCATCAATGAACGCCACCTGATCTCGGGCGGGCATCCGTCCGAGAGCTTCGAGCAGGCTCTGCGGCAGATCGCCGCTGAGGCTTGAGTCCGCCTATTGCCAGCTCTTCTGGGCCAATGCCTTGGCAATTCGCCCGCGCTTGACCGTGGGCCTGGGCACCGGGCACGGCAGGTGTTCGAACCAGCGGCGCACGTCGTCTTCCACGCACAGGCCGTGCATGTAGTTGTAGATGGCCGTGCGCAGGCCCTGACCGAGCAGGTCGTGGTCAACCCCGGGGGGCATGGGTGTGGGGTCGATGAAGCCGATGTCGTTTTTGGCGAAGCTCACCTCGGGCAGCGGGATGAGTTCGATGCCGTATTCGGCCGGGTTCAGGCCGACCGGCGAGTGCACCGTGCACGAAAAGCGGTGGAAGAAGCCGCTCTGGATGCAGCCGTTCTCGAACAGCTGGCGCACATATTCCAGTGCATC
>SBFU01000449.1 GCA_006227785.1 Burkholderiales bacterium | reverse complement strand
TACGCAGCATCAGGATGAGGGAGCCCCACAGATTCCAGCTTGTGGCGTCGTTGACTAGATGAAACTTCTCCCCACGGACATCGTCGCGGTAATCGGCGCGAACCGTTAAGTACTCTACGTCGTGACCGACAAAGGCCTTTTGCAGGCGCAACAACTCTACCCAATGACCCCCTCCACTTGAAACCGCCAAAATCTTGCGCCGATTCATACAGCAAGCCTCCTCTTTCTTTGCAGATGCTATATACAGCCATGCATCCTGTATGCCGCTGAACGCATAATGTGCCGCTATGCTCCCCAAAACCGGCAAAGTCTTGCACAGATTATCTGACTTGGCTCAGGGTAAACAGGATTCTTGACAGTGTACGAAGCCTTCTACGGCCTGAAGGAGAAGCCCTTCTCCATCCAGCCCGACCCCGATTTTCTGTATATGGGCAAGCGGCACGCGCTGGCGTACAGCATGCTGGAGTACGCGCTGCACAACCGGGCCGGTTTCACTGTCATTTGCGGCGACATTGGTTGCGGAAAGACCACACTGATCCGTCGCCTGCTCAACGAGTTGGGCGAAGGCGTGTCGGTGGGGCTGGTGACCAACACCCACCCCGACCTGGCCGACCTGACCGAATGGATCATGCTGGCTTTCGGCCAGCCGTATGACGGCCTGTCACCGGTGGCGCGGTATGACGCCTTCCAGCGCTTCCTGATCAGCGAGTACGGCAAGGGCCGGCGGGTGGTGCTGATCGTCGACGAAGCCCAGAACCTGAGTGCGCCGGCCATGGAGTCGCTGCGCATGCTTTCCAACATCAACGCCGACAAGGACCAGCTGCTGCAGGTCATTCTGGTGGGCCAGCCCCAGTTGCGGGACCTTCTCAAGCGCCCTGAACTGCAGCAGTTTGCCCAGCGCGTGGCCGCCGACTTTTTCATTCCACCGCTGAACACGGTGGAAGTGGGCGATTACATCGACCACCGCCTCAAGGTGGCGGGGCGGGAGCGGCAACTGTTCACGCCCTTGGCCACCGCCAAGATTGCCCGTGCGGCCAAGGGTGTGCCTCGCAGCATCAATATCCTGTGCGACATGGCGCTGGTGTATGGCTATGCAGCGGAAGCCCGCCTGATCGACGTCCACGTCATCGACGATGTGATCCGGGACCGCAGCCAGTACGGTGTGCTGGGCGACATCAATTTCCAGAACAGCCAGACAGGCGACAGCCAGTTTGGAGACAGCCAGTTCAAGGATAGCCAGTTCAAGGACAGCCTGCCTCCCCCGAAAGCGTGATTTACCGCGCAACAATCCGACACACGGCTGAGTAATAATGGTTTACCCGGGTCGAGGGAGGACACCGCCGGGAATCCATTGCCAGAGGCCCGTGTGACCACGCCAACCCCATCCAACAACGACATCGCCATTGTCGGCATGGCAGCCCACCTGCCGGGCTCAGCCGACCCGCAGGCCTACTGGCACAACCTGCGCAACGGGGTTGAGTCGATCAGGCGCCTGAGCGAAGCGGAATTGCTGGCCAACGGCGAGAGCCCGGACCGCATGCGGCACCGCAACTACGTGCCGGCTGCCGCCGTATTGGATGGCTTCGAGCAGTTTGACGCCGACTTCTTCGGTTTCAGCCCCAAGGAAGCGGCCATCATGGACCCGCAGCACCGCCAGTTCCTGGAGGTGGCCTGGGAAGCGCTGGAGAACGCCGGCCACCCGCCTGAGCGCTTTCAGGGACCGATCGCCGTCTATGCCGGCTGTGGCATGGGGAGCTATTTCTACTTCAACATCTGCTCCAACCCGGACCTGGTGGCCAGCACCGGCATGTTCCTGCTGCGCCACACGGGCAACGACAAGGATTTCCTGTCAACCCGGGTCAGCCACATCTTCGACCTCAAGGGTCCGAGCGTCAACATCCAGACCGCTTGCTCGACATCGCTGGTGGCGGTCCACCACGCCTGCCAGTCGCTGCTGCTGGGCGAGTGCGACATGGCCCTGGCCGGCGGCGTGACCATCGAGCTGCCGCACGCCCGCGGCTACATCTTCCAGGAGGGCGAAATTCTGTCGCCCGACGGCCATTGCCATGCCTTCGACCATCGCGCCCAGGGCACCGTCTTCGGTTCGGGCGCGGGCGTGGTGGTCTTGCGTCGGCTGGAGGACGCCATCAAGGATGGCGACCACATCTGGGCGGTCATCAAGGGCACGGCCATCAACAACGATGGCGCGGCCAAGGCCGGTTATCTGGCGCCCAGCGTGGATGGCCAGGCCAAGGCCATCGCCGAGGCCCACGCGGTGGCGGGCGTGTCGGCCGACACCATCGACTATGTGGAATGCCACGGCACCGGCACCTATCTGGGCGATCCGATCGAAGTCGCGGCCATGAGCCAGGCCTTTGCGGCTTCGACGCAGGACACCGGCTTCTGCCGCATCGGCTCGGTCAAGACCAACATCGGCCACCTGGACACGGCCGCCGGCGTGGCCAGCCTGATCAAGGTGGCGCTGGCACTCAAGCACCGCGAACTGCCGCCCAGCCTGGGTTATGAGGCACCGAATCCTGCCATCGATTTCGAGTCCAGCCCTTTCCTCGTGAACGACCGCCTGCGCGATTGGGTGTCTCACAAAGGCCCCCGGCGGGCCGGCGTCAACTCGCTGGGCGTGGGCGGCACCAACGCCCATGCGGTGCTGGAGGAAGCCCCGGAACGCGCACCTTCCGATCCATCGGACTGGCCGTTCCAGCTGCTGGTGGTTTCGGGGCGCTCGAAGGCCGCCCTCGAAGCCAATGCCAAGGCCCTGGCTGCCCACCTGCGGGCCCACCCCGATCAGAGCCTGGCCGACGTGGCCTGGACGTTGAAAGAAGGACGACGTGCCTTCGAGCACCGCCGCGTCCTGGTCGCTGCCAGCCATGCCGAAGCGGCAGACCTGCTGGAGGGCAGCGACACCCGCCGTGTGTTCAACCACCAGCATCTGGTCGACGACCCCGAAGTGGTGTTCATGTTCCCGGGGGGTGGAGCTCAGTACGCGGGCATGGCACGCGAGCTCTACGCCACCGAGCCGGTCTTCCAGGACTGGATGGACCGCGGCCTGGAGGTCCTGCAAAAGCGCCTCGACTACGACATCCGCGCGCTTTGGCTGCCCGAACCGCAGGACCATGCCCAGGCCGTCGAACGGCTCAAACGGCCTTCGGTACAGCTGCCACTGATCATGATCGTGGAATACGCATTGGCGCAGCTGTGGATGTCCTGGGGTGTCAAGCCCACGGCACTGGTGGGTCACAGCATGGGCGAGAACACCGCGGCATGCCTCGCCGACGTCATGTCGTTCGAGGATTGCATCGGCCTGGTGCACCTGCGCGGTCAGCTGTTCGACACCGTGCCAGCGGGCGGCATGCTGAGCGTACCGCAATCGGCGAGTGCATTGCAGGCCGAGCTGGGTGACGGGCTGGACATGGCCAGCGTCAACGCACCCGAGCTGTGTGTGGTCTCGGGGCCGCAGCACCTGCTGGACGCGCTGGAGGTCCGGTTGCGAGCGCGCGACATCGAACCGCAGCGCATCCCGATCGACATCGCGGCCCATTCGCGCATGCTCGAACCCATTCTCGGCCGCTTCGAAGCCTATCTGCGCAGCATCCGCCTGAACCCACCAAAGCTGGCCATCATTTCCAACCGTGACGGCGCCACACTCAGCGCGCAGCAGGCGACCGACCCGATGTACTGGGTCGGCCATCTGCGCAACACGGTGCACTTTGCCGACTGCATGGCGACACTCATCGCGGCCAACCCGCAACGTGTCTACCTGGAGGTTGGCCCCGGCAAGGCACTGGGCTCGCTGGCCCAGGCCAATGGCGTGCCGGCCTCGCAGGTCATCAATTCCCTGCGCCACCCGGACCATCAGGTGCCGGATGACGCCTGGTTCATCGCCACCCTGGGGCGCCTGTGGGCCAATGGGGTGCCGGTCGACTGGGAGCCGATCTGGGGCGAAGCCCGTCGCCTGCGTGTACCGCTGCCCACCTACGCCTTCCAGCGCAAACCTTATTTCATCCAGCCTGGCGTGGCCACGGCGCCTGTGGAAGAGGCACGACCTGCGCACATCGACGATATCGCCCGCTGGGGTTACCAGCCGCGCTGGCGGCCCCGCACCGCCGACTGCGAGATCGACGTCGCCACCGAGCTGGCACAGACCGAACCTCGCCACTGGCTGGTGTTCGCCGACGAGGTCGGGCTGACCGATGCCGTCACCGGCCGCCTGCGCGAAGCCGGTCACCGGGTGACGGTGGTGAGGGCTGGCGACCTGTTCGCCCGGGTGGCCGAACACGAGTACCTGCTCGCTCCGGAGCGCGGTCGGGAGGGCTACGACGAGCTGGTTCGTGAACTCATGGCCAGCGGACACCCGCCGCAGGCGGTGGTGCATGGCTGGCTCGTCACGCGAGAAGAGCGCTTCCGTCCGGGCAGCAGCTTCTTCCACCGCAACCTTGAGCAAGGCTTTTTCAGCCTGCTGTTCCTGGCGCAGGCCATGGCCGAGGAAAACCTGCCCAAACCCATGCAGCTGACGGTGTTGAGCACCGGTGCCGTGCAAGTCAGGGACGAGCCGCTGCCTTACCCCGAAAAGGCCACGGTGTCCGGGCCGGTCAAGGTCGCCCCGCGCGAGCTGCCCGGCCTCAGCTGTGGCTGGCTGGACCTGCAATTGCCCGAAACACCGACCGGCTGGCGCGCCCGCCCGGATCCCTCGGCCCTTCTGGCCTTGGTCGACCCGGTGCTGGAAGAATTGCTGTCCTCTCCGGGCAACCGTCAGGCAGCCCTGCGCGGCCCGCGTCGACTGGAGCTCGGGTTTGCCCGCCTGCCCTTGCCTCCGGCGGATGACCTGACTCATCTGCCCGACCGGGCGGTGTGCCTGATCACGGGTGGTCTGGGTGGCATCGGCCTGACCGTGGCCGAACGACTGGCGCGCGAGAAGCAGGCCCGGCTGGTGCTGCTGGCCCGCAGCCCGTTGCCAGCCTCCGAGACCTGGGACGAGGTGCTTCGCACCTGCAAGCCTGAGGAAACCCAGGTGCGCCGGATTCTGGCCGTGCGTCACCTGCAGTCGTTGGGCAGCGAGGTCAATGTGCTGGCGGCCGACGTCTGCAACGTCAAGGACATGCAGGCCGCAGTCGGGCGGGCAAGAGAGCTGCACGGCCGCATCCATCTGGTCGTGCACGCGGCCGGCGTGGTTGACGACGGGCCGCTGCTGACCAAGACCTCGGGCCATGTGGAGGAGGTGTTTGCGCCCAAGGTGCACGCGGTCCAGATTCTCGACGACCTGCTGCCCGACGGCAGCATCGACACGCTGGTGCTGTTCTCGTCCACCAGCACGGTCACGGCCCCGGCGGGTCAGGTCGACTATGTGGCCGCCAACGAGTACCTCAATGCCTTCGCCCGCCGCCGGTCGGGTGGCAAGACCCATGTGCTGGCGATCAACTGGGGGGTCTGGAACGAGGTCGGCATGGCCGCCTCGGCCATGGCCGAACGCCTGGGCGAGAAACCTCCGGTGCCGCGCCATCCGGCAGGCCAGCCTCTGCTCGATGAGGCCAGCTTCGACGAAAAAGGACACCGCCTGTTCAGCAGTACGCTACGCTGTCAGGACCGCTGGATCCTGGATGGCCACCGGACCAAGTCCGGACAGGCGCTGCTGCCCGGTACCGGCCACCTGGAGCTGGCGGCCGAAGCCCTGCGCGCCAACGGCGAGGTCGGCGGCTTTAGCCTGGAAGACCTGTACTTCTTCCGTCCGCTGGAAGTGGACGACGACCAGCCGCGGCAGTTGCGGGTTCGCCTGGCGAGAAGCGAGGAAGGCTACCGCTATGAAGCGCGCAGTGACTGTCAGGTCGACGGTCGAACCGGATTCCAGCTCAACGCACAGGCCACGCTGATGCCGGGTCAGCCACCGACGGCCGCAGCACTTGATGTGCAGGCGTTGCTGGCGCGCTGCCCCTCACACCGCGAAGAAAACCCGGCCGGCTGGCGCTCACCCCAGGAATACCACCTGAACTTCGGTCCCCGCTGGCGGGTGGTTCGCTCCGTCGCCTATGGCCAGGGTGAGGGCTTGGCCCGCCTGCAACTGCCCACGGACTTCGAAGACGACCTGACGCAAGGCTGGCTGCTGCACCCGGCGCTGTTGGATCTGGCCACCGGGTGGGCCATGCGGCTGATCAGTGGCTATGCCCCCGATCACCTTTGGGTGCCGGTGTCCTACCGGCGTGTGCGGGTGCACCGCTCCCTGCCAGCCACGATCTGGAGCTGGGTACGCAACGCCCAGGACAACCGGGCCGATGCCCCCATGGCCGTGTTCGATGTCACCCTGTGCGACGAACAGGGTGACGTGTGCATGGAGGTCCAGGGTTTCTCGATCCGGCGACTGGACGCGTCGGGGTTTGCCACCAGCGCCCAGATCGACAGGCGTGAAGTCGAATTCGACCCCGCCTCCCGTGGCGGGACCGGCGAACACAAGCTCTCGCCGGGCGAGGAGCAGCTGCAGTACAACATCTCGCAAGGCATCAGGCCGATCGAAGGCGCCGATGCCTTCGGCCGTGCCCTGGCCACCGGCCTGCCGCAGGTCATCGTCTCTTCCATGGAGCTGGATGCTCTGGTGCGCCAGGCAGGCCAGTCGATGACCAGCGAAGCAGGCGACGGGCAGAAATTCCAGCGCCCCGACCTGGACAGCGAATACGTGGCGCCGCGCAACGACGTCGAGCGCAGCCTGGTTGGTTTCTGGGAAGAGCTGCTGGGCGTGAACCAGGTCGGTGTGCAGGACAGCTTCTTCGACCTCGGCGGTCATTCGCTGATCGCGGTGCGCCTGTTCGCCATGATCAAGAAGGCCTACCGGGTCGAGTTCCCGATCTCGGTGCTGTTCGAGGCGCCCACCATCGCGCTGTGTGCCGAAATGATCCGCGAACGCATCGGCGACACCGACAGCGGCTCAGCCGACGCCTCGGCGGCGCCCAAGGCCGCGCGGCGGCGCTTCACCCACCTGGTGGCCATGCACGATGGCGAGGGCGGCGCCCGCACCCCGTTCTTCCTGGTCGCCGGCATGTTCGGCAACGTGCTGAACCTGCGACACCTGGCCCGGCTGATCGGCACCGACCGGCCGTTCTATGGCCTGCAGGCCCGTGGCCTGTATGGCGACCAACCGCCGCATGAAACCTTCGAAGAGGCAGCCGCCGACTGCATCGCAGAAATGCGCCAGGTCCAGCCGCAGGGGCCCTACCTGCTGGGCGGTTTCTCCGGTGGCGGTATCACGGCCTATGAAATCGCCCGCCAGCTCGAAGCCGTCGGTGAACAGGTCAAGCTGCTGGTGCTGCTGGACACGCCGCTGCCGGTGTCGCCGCCGATCGGGCGCAGGGACAAGGCCCTCATCAAGCTGGCCGAGCTGCGTGAAAAAGGCCCCGGCTATCTGGTTCGCTGGGCGCAGCAACGCTGGGCCTGGGAGGCCCAGCGACGCCAGGCCAGACTGCACCCGGCCCCGCAAGCTTCATCGCATCAATTGCACAACGCCGCCATCGAAGCCGCATTCCGCGATGCCCTGCCCCGCTATCAGGTACAGCCATGGAGTGGACCCGCGGTGCTGTTCCGACCGCCGCTGGACCTGCGCTGGCAGATTTCCGGAGGCCGCTGGGTGAACCGCGACCGCGAACTGGTCTACCCCGACAACGACTGGACGCGCTACATGCCCACGTTGCGTGTTTTTGAAGTGCCCGGTGACCACGACTCGATGGTTCTCGAGCCCAACGTGCGTGTTCTGGCGCGACAGATGAAAGAGTGCATCGACGCCACCGAGTCGACGAAAACCGCATGACCACACCCGCATCACCTCGCGTGCTCACGGTGGTGCTGAACTACCGAACACCGGACCTGGCCCTTCGCGCTGTGGAAGGCGCCCTGCGTGAGATGGAAGGCATGGCCGGGGCCATCACCGTGGTGGACAACGCGTCCGGCGACGGTTCCATGGAAAAAATTTCCGAAGCTGTGGCTGCCCGTGGCTGGGAACGTGTCCGCGTGGTGCAGGCGAGCCACAACGGTGGCTATGGAGCCGGCAACAACTTCGGCGTCAAGCTCGGGCTCCCTGATGGCTCGGACCCTGACTACGTCTACATTCTGAACCCGGATGCGGTGCCCGAGCCTGGTGCCATACGGGCGCTGGCAGATTTCATGGGGCGTCACCCCAAAGCCGGTTTCGCGGGCAGCCGTGTGCATGGCGAAGATGGCAGCTACCACCGCACGGCCTTCCGGTTTCCGACGATCCTGAGCGAGCTCGAAAGCGGCGCCGCCACGGGTCCGATCTCTCGCCTGCTGCGGCGCCACATCCTGTCCATGCCGGAGCCCGCCGGCGACACCGAGGTGGACTGGGTGGCCGGCGCCAGCCTGATGATCCGCCATCAGGTATTTGTGCAGACCGGCGGCTTCGACGAGCACTTCTTCCTGTACTTCGAGGAAACCGACCTGAGCCGACGCGCCCTTGCACTGGGCTGGACCTCACACTACGTGCCGGCCAGCCGGGTGATGCACATCGGCTCGGTATCGACCGGCATGAAGACCTGGCGGCGCACACCCGAGTACTGGTTCGATTCCCGCATGCGCTACTTTGTCAAAAATCATGGCCTGGTCTACGCTGCCGCCGCTACGCTGGGGTACACCGTCGGCGCCCTGATCTTCAAGCTGCGCCTGGTAACCGGCAAACAGCGGGGTGGCCCGGCCCACTACCTGTCGGACATGTGGCGGCATGCCCTGCGCAGCGCCTGGCACCGGCAATTGGGCACAGGCCCGGCCTCTCAGCGCCTCTGAAACGCCAGCACACCATACCTTTGTTCCCGGAGCGTCCCATGAGCCTCTTCTCCTGCGTCCTCGTTGGAAACGAATCCTTGCTGATCCAGTGCGCCGAACTGGTGCGCCAGGGTGGCAACAGCATCAACGCCGTGGTTACGCGCAACGCCGACATCCGCCAATGGGCGCAAGGCCTGGGTCTGCGCATTGAGAAGCCCGGGCCCGACCTCGCCAGCCGGCTGACCGACGTCGACTTTGACTGGCTGATGAGCATCGCCAACCTGTCGGTGATCGACCAGGCCCTGATCGACAAGGCCCGCGAAGGCGCGATCAACTTCCACGACGGCCCGCTGCCGCGCCATGCCGGCCTGAATGCACCGGTCTGGGCCATCCTGGGTCGTGAAAAGCAGCACGGGGTGACCTGGCACCTGATGCAGGGTGGCATCGACGAAGGCGACATCCTCAAGCAGAAGCTGTTCGACCTGGCACCCCACGAAACAGCGCTGACGCTCAACACCCGCTGTTACGAAGCGGCCATCGAGAGCTTCGGCGAGCTGCTGGCCGACCTGCAGGGCGGCCAGCTCCAGCGACGCCCACAGGACCTGAGCCAGCGCAGTTACCACGCCAGGCTGGATCGCCCGGCCGCGGCCGCCCGCATCGATCTGGCCCGTCCGGCCCAGGACGTGTTGGCCCTGATCGCCGCGCTGGACCATGGCAGCTACTGGAACCCACTGTGCGTGCCCAAGCTCGAGATCGGTGGCCGTGTGCTGGCTGTCGGTTCGGCCACGCTGGAAACCGATGCGACAGCGGTTCCGCCAGGTCAGGTGGTCGAGGCAACCATGGGCGGTCTGGTGGTGGGCACCGGATCGACAGCCGTGCGCTTGACCGGCCTGCGCGACATGAGCGGTCAGGCCGTCTGCCCGACCACCCTGGCCAAGCCAGGTGACCGCCTGGCGCTGCCGGATGCCGAATCGGGCCAGCAGCTGACCGAAACCCTGGCCCGCGTGGTCGCCGGTGAAGCGGCGTGGCGGCGCTGCCTGCAGGCACCCGAACCGGTGGAGCTGCCATCGGTGGCCGCCGGTGGCAGGCAACCTGATCTGCGTCCGGTCCGCCTGGCCCTGCCTGCCAGCCTGGACGGCTCACGGCTGGCCAGCGTGGTGGCGGCCTGGGCCGCCCGCATCAGCGGACGCGCCAGCCTGGACCTGGCCTGGCGCGCAAGCGGTGCCCCTCGTTTGCCCGGCTATTTTTCATCCTGGGTGCCACTTCGGCTGTCTGCGGGCAACGACGCCCTGTTCGGCGACTTTGAGCGCCAGCTGACCACGGCACTGGAGGCCGTGCGGCGGCACCCGGCCTTTGCACTCGATCTGGTGCTGCGCGACCCCACCATCCGTTCGCTGAGCGTGCCGCAGGTCGGCGTCAACGAAGAGGCCGGTGCCATCGAAGGCTGCGCGCTCACTGTGGCCCTGTCCGGCACCCACGGTCCCACCCTCTGGTTCGACGCCGGACGCCTTCCCGAGGCTGCGGCCCAGGAACTGGCCCAGCGCCTGCAACGCGTGGCCGAAGCCCTGACGGCCGCCGATGCAGCCTCCGTGGCTTTGGGCAAGCTGACACTCATGTCGGCCACCGAACGACAGCGCGTGCTGTATGACTGGAACAACACCCGTTGCGACTACGAGCGCCAGACCTGCGTGCACCAGTTCTTCGAACAGCAGGTCCGGCGTACGCCCGATGCCACCGCGGTGGTGTTCGAAGGCGAAAGCCTGAGCTACCACGAGCTCAACCGCCGCGCCAACCAGGTGGCCCACCAGTTGGCGACCATGGGAGTTCGGCCTGGCACCCTGGTCGGCCTGTACACGCGACGCTCGCTGGACCTGCTGGTCGGTGCACTGGCCATTCAGAAGGCCGGCGGCGGCTATGTCCCACTGGACCCGGCCTATCCGGCCGACCGCATCGCGCTGTACATCGAGGACAGCGGCGCACCCGT
>SBFU01000009.1 GCA_006227785.1 Burkholderiales bacterium | reverse complement strand
GTGGCCGCCGTGCTCGAGATGCTGGTTTTCGCCATGGTGGACCCCAGCGACCTCCACTGGGCGGGAGGGCCTGTGGAACTGTCCCGACAGGCGATCTACACCGTCGCCTTTTTTGTCTTCTGGATCATGGCCATGGCGTCAAGCGCGCTCACCACCTTGCTGGCGATGTCCCCGTTCGAAGTCAACCGGTGCCCGGTCCCTCCGGAAGAGCGACCGTCCAGCTGCGCCAGGGACGGCAACTGCGGTTGAGAAGGGCCGAATTCAGCGGCAGGTCTGCGGGTTGACGATCTGCTTCAGGCCGTCGGTGCTCTTGATATGGACGTAGCGCTGCTTGACATCGATGATGCCGTCGTCCACGAACTTTGAGAACGTGCGGCTCACCGTTTCGAGCTTCATGCCCAGATAGCTGCCGATCTCTTCGCGCGTCATGCGCAGAATCAGCTCCGACTGCGAGAACCCGCGCGCGTGAAGGCGTTGCACCAGGTTCAGCAGGAATGCGGCCAGCCGCTCCTCGGCACGCATGGACCCGAGCAGCAGCATCACGGAGTGATCACGAACGATTTCCCGGCTCATGATCTTGTGCACGTGGTGCTGCAGCGTGGTGAACTCACGAGACAGCTCTTCCACATCAGCAAATGGCATCACACAGACTTCGGCATCTTCCAGCGCAATGGCATCGCACGAATGGTGATCGCTGACGATGCCATCAAGGCCGATGATTTCACCCGTCATCTGGAAGCCGGTCACCTGGTCACGTCCATCGGCGGTGGTCACACAGGTCTTGAAGAAACCCGAACGCACGGCATACAGCGACGTGAACTTGTCGCCTGTGTTGAACAGGGCAGCGCCCCTCTTGATCCTGCGGCGTGAGGAAATCACGCTGTCGAGCTTGTTCATCTCCTCCGGGTTCAAGCCCATCGGCAGACAGAGCTCGCGCAGGTTGCAGCTTGAACAGGCGACTTTGATGCTGTGAACGTCCATAAACCACCAAATTGACCCTCACAAGCTTAACCGATCGCGTGCGCATCTGTCGAGGAAGCCCCGGTTCTCTCTACTGGATACCTGTACATGCAGACCAAGGCCTTGACGAAGATCAAGGGCTGGTCTCGGCTCCTGGTGCACAGTGGCAAATCCAATTGGAGATAGATCAGTGAGTCACGTCATTCCGAGCGATCTGCTCAAGCGCTACGACATTCCCGGGCCTCGCTACACGTCCTACCCCACAGCCGACCGTTTCGTCGAGGCCTTCACGGACCAGGACTATGTGCAGGCCCTGGAGCAACGGCGCGCCGGGTCCATGGCCCTCCCACTGTCGCTGTACGTGCACATTCCCTTTTGCGAGTCGGTGTGCTACTACTGCGCCTGCAACAAGGTCATCACCAAGCACCACGAACGTGCAGCCGAATACCTGCGCTACCTGTCCCGAGAGGTCGAGTTGCAGGTCAAGCATTTCGGTCAGGGTCACAACGTCTCCCAGCTGCACCTCGGTGGTGGCACCCCGACGTTTCTTTCAGATGCCGAACTGGAAGACCTGATGAGCATGATTCGCCGGCACTTCACGTTGGTGCCGGGAGGTGAATACTCCATCGAGGTCGATCCCCGAACGGTGACCGACCAGCGCCTGCAGACGCTTGCCCGACTGGGCTTCAACCGCCTGAGTTTCGGTGTTCAGGATTTTGATCCTGCCGTCCAGAAGGCCGTGCATCGTATCCAGCCCGCCGAGCAGGTGTTTTCTCTGGTCGAGACAGCGCGCAAGATCGGTTTTGAATCCGTCAACGTTGACCTCATCTACGGGCTCCCCTTGCAGACGCCCGAGTCCTTTGCGCGTACCCTGGCCCAGGTCAACCAGCTGCGGCCCGACCGCATTGCCCTCTATGCCTACGCCCACCTGCCATCGCGCTTCAAGCCGCAGCGACGCATTGTGGCCGCAGAGCTGCCCAGCGGGGGGGACAAGCTTGCCATGCTGGCTGCTTCGCTGGACAGCATGGTCGAGGCGGGCTATGTCTATGTCGGCATGGACCATTTCGCATTGCCCGAAGACGCGCTTGCCGTGGCCAAGCGGCAGGGGCGTCTGCACCGCAACTTCCAGGGCTACAGCACCCAGCCCGACTGCGACCTGATTGCCCTTGGCGTCTCGGCCATCGGGCGCATTGGTGCCACCTACAGCCAGAACGCCAAAACCCTTGAGGAATACTACGATGCCCTGGACCAGGGGCGCCTGCCTATCGTCCGTGGTCTGGCTCTCACGCGCGACGACCTGCTGCGTCGGTCGGTGATCATGGCCATCATGTGCCAGGGACAGCTGCAGTACGAATCCATCGAATTGGGACACCTGATCGATTTCAAGTCCTACTTTGCCCGAGAGCTGGACTTGTTGGGCGACATGGCCGAGCAGGGACTCGTGCGGATCACAGAATCCGGGATTGACGTCACCCCCACCGGTTGGTATCTGGTCCGCGCCATCGCCATGGTGTTCGACAAGAACCTGCAGGTGGACATGGACCGGGCCCGCTTCTCGAAAATCATCTGAGCGCGGGGCGCATGCCTGTCAGCTGATTCATGGCCGTGGCACATCCGCATTCGCTTTGCTCCTGCTAGAGTGCTTCCATGCAGACTTCGATGGCCGTTTCGGCCTTGATCATGGGGCTGGTGGGTGGCCCGCACTGCGTGGCCATGTGCGGTGCTGCCTGCGCCGGCATCAGCCGGGCAGCCGGCGAGCGCAGCACCGGGGCTCTTCTCAGCTTTCAGGCCAGCCGCATGCTGGGATATGCCTTGTTTGGCGCACTGGCCGCCGGGTCGGTGCAAGGGTTGGCCTGGCTGGGCACGAACACTGCGGTGGTGCGTCCCCTGTGGACCATGGTGCATGTGGCTGCCCTGCTGATCGGACTCACGCTGATCTGGCAAGCCAGGCAGCCCGCCTGGATCGAGACGCTGGGGCAAGGCGTCTGGCGCAAGGCGCGTCCGGTGCTGTCCCGCATGGGCAGTCGCGCGCCGGTCTTCCTGGGTGTGGCCTGGGCCTTGATGCCCTGTGGTCTGCTGTACTCAGCCTTGCTGGTCGCGTCCTTGTCGGCTGACGCGGTCCATGGCGCCGTCATCATGGCGCTGTTTTCGCTGGGCACCTCCGTGTCATTGACGCTCGGCCCGTGGCTGTTGCTGCGCTTGAATCAGGCCCGCTCGGGCGGCTGGGGCATCCGGCTTGGGGGTCTGGCCCTGGCCCTGACCTCTGGCTGGGCCCTGTGGATGGGTGTCACCAACCCGACCGGGCTCTGGTGCGCCTGATCAGGGACGATGGGGGGACGCCCTTGAGGGCAGGGTGGCCAATACCAGTCCCAGCAAGGCAATGCCGAAAGCCAGCAGTTGCGTCGCTGACAGCCGTTCACCCAGGAAGAGCACGCCCACCAGAGCCGCACTGATGGGCAGCATCACGGTGAACACGCCCGCACGGGACGCCGGCACGCGCTTGAGGCCGGTCATCCACAGCCATACGGTCCACACACTCGCCGCCAGACCATAGAAGAGCAACAGCATCCAGCTGGACATGGGAACGGTTGCGAAGTCGAAGCGCATCGCCCACCAGAGACCCATGGGGGTCACCAGCGCCAGCCCCCAAAGATTGATGATGGCCGAAATGCGCTTGGGTCCCAGTCCTTCGGTCAGGCGCTTGCCGATCACCACGTAGGCCGCCTCGCACACCACCGCAGCAAACACCAGCAGGTTCCCCAGCAGCATGCGGGTCGCATCTGCCGGTGCGTTGGACGATGCCTTCTCCAGTGAGAACAGGCCGATCCCCAGGGCGGCACACGCGATGGCGGCCTGTATACGACGGCCGATACGCTCGCCCAGAAACAGCCAGCTGAGAACGGCGACCACGGCCGGAATGGTCGACATCACCACCCCGGCGGCCACGGCCGTGGTCATGCTCACGCCGAACAGCATGAAGACTGAAAACAGGAAGTTACCGAGAAAAGACTCCAGGAA
>SBFU01000344.1 GCA_006227785.1 Burkholderiales bacterium | reverse complement strand
ATGCGCGAGTGGCTGGAAATGTCCAGCGAAGAAATCTGTAAGGAGCTGGCCTTGACGCCGACCAACCTGTATGTCCAGCTGCACCGGGCGCGCCTGCGCCTGCGCGAGTGCCTGGAGCTCAACTGGTTTGCATCCCGATGAATCGCCTGCTCAGAAAACTGCCCCTGATGCGCAATTGCAAGGAGGTGACCGCCCTGGTCATCGCCCGGGAAGACCGCGAGCTGCCGGTGGTTGAAAGGGCCGCCCTTCGGGTGCACATGCTCATGTGCAAGGCATGCCCCAGCTTTGAGCGGCAGGTCCTGACCATGCGCAACGCCATGAAGCAATGGCGCAATTACGTCGACGACAACTGAAGAACGACCTGCGCCTTGCGCCGCGTGCCGGTCAGCTCAGCAACGCCTGGGCAAACTCCCGGGCGTCGAAGGTTTCCAGATCCTCCAGCTTCTCGCCCACGCCGATGAAATAGACCGGCACCGGTCGCTCCATGGCAATCGCGCAGATGACCCCGCCCTTGGCGGTGCCGTCCAGCTTGGTGATGACCAGACCTGTCAGCGACAGTGCATCGTCGAAGGCTTTCACCTGGGTGAGCGCGTTCTGCCCCGTGTTGCCGTCGATCACCAGCAGCACCTCATGGGGCCCGGACGCATCGGCCTTTTGGACCACACGCTTGATCTTGCGCAGCTCCTCCATCAGGTGCAGCTGGGTCGGAAGGCGCCCGGCGGTATCCACCAGCACCACATCCTTGCCGCGCGCTTTGCCGGCGGTCACGGCGTCGAAGCTCACGGCGGCCGGGTCACCCCCCTGCTGGGTGATGATCTCCACCGTGTTGCGGTCAGCCCAGACCGCCAGCTGCTCGCGTGCAGCGGCACGAAAGGTGTCGGCTGCCGCCAGCAGCACACTGGCACCTTCATGGGCCATGTGACGGGTCAGCTTGCCGATGGATGTGGTCTTGCCGGCCCCGTTGACACCGGCCACCATGATCACCGTGGGCTTGTGTTCACCGATCACCAGGGGCTTCTGCAGCGGCGCCAGCAGGTCGGCAATCGCTTCGGCCAGCAGGCCCTTGACGGCGGCCGGGTCGGTCGCCTTGGCGTCCTTGACCCGCTGTCGCAGGTCCTTGAGCAGGTGCTCGGTGGCCTTGACGCCGGTGTCCGCCATCAGCAGCGCGGCTTCGAGCTCCTCATACAGGTCCTCGTCGATGCGGGTGCCGGTGAACACCGTGGCAATGCCGCTGCCGGTCCTGCGCAGGCCGGCATTGAGCCGGTCCAGCCAGCCCTGGCGTGCTGCCGGCGCCGACTCAGCGGCTGCAGCGGTGCCGGACGCTTCAGCCGGCGGCGGGGTCGAATCCAGGGGCTGCTGCTCTGCCTTGTCGACGGCTGATGCGGGGGGATGATCGGCAGTGGGTGGCGCGGCAGGTGTTTTCTTGCGGAAGAACGAGAACATTTTTCAATCTCAAGTATCTTCACCATTCTATGAAACCCCCATTCCATCTGCCTGACCGCCTCAGCCGCGTCCTGGGCAGCGCCTGCGCCCTGCTGACGCTGGTGCTGTCGACAACGATGCCCGCGCAGGCGCAGCCTCCCCGACTCTCCGCCGTTGAGCCCGCTGTCCAGACCGCCCAGACGCACCGTTTCACGCTCGCCAATGGCATGACCGTGATCGTCCGGCCCGACCGGCGTTCGCCCACGGCGGCCCACATGCTGTGGGTGCGGGTTGGCTCTGTCGACGAGGTGGATGGCACCTCCGGTGTGGCTCACGTGCTGGAGCACATGATGTTCAAGGGCACGCCCGACCTGAAGCCCGGGGAGTTTTCCCGCCGCGTAGCGGCCCTGGGGGGTCGAGACAACGCGTTCACCAGCCGCGATGCCACCGCGTACCACCAGCAGGTTCCGGTCGGCCAGCTGGAGGCCGTGATGCGGCTGGAAGCCGACCGCTTTGCCCGCAACCAATGGCCCGACGACGAATTCACCCGCGAGATCCAGGTGGTCAAGGAAGAACGTCGCCAGCGCACCGAGGAGTCCCCACGCGCACGCATGTTCGAGGCCTTCAACGCCATGGTCTTCCAGGCCCACCCTTATCGGCGCCCCATCATCGGCTGGATGAGCGATCTCGACGCCATGACCCCTGACGATGTGCGGGCCTTCTACCGCCAGTGGTACACGCCGTCCAATGCGGCCCTGGTGGTGGTGGGTGATGTGGATGTGGATCGTGTTCGTGCACTTGCCCAGGAGCTGTACGGGCATCTGCCGGCGCGCGCCAGCCCGGCGCGCAAGCCGCGCGATGAACCGGCCCAGGCTGGCCCGCGCCGGATGGAGTACCGCGCCGCCGTCGAACAGGGCATGGTGGTGCTGGGCTGGAAGGCGCCGCGCTGGCAGGGCGGCGAGACCGGGGACGACCAGGATGCCCTGGCACTCACCGTGCTGGCGGCGGTGCTGGACGGCTACCCCGGCGCGCGCCTGGAGCGCGCGCTGGTCCAGGGTTCGGGTCTCGGTGGCAAGCGCATTGCCGACAGTGCTGGTGCGTCCTATGGGCTGATGGGCCGGGGCCCGCAGCTCTTCGTCCTGAGCGCCGTTCCGGCACGTGGCGTGACCGCCGACATGGCATCGGCTGCGCTCAAGTCCGAGGTCGCCCGCATTGCCCGGGAAGGCATCACCGATGCCGAACTGCAACGCGTGAAGACCCAGTGGACCGCAGGTGAAATCTACAAGCTCGATTCCATCTTCAACCAGGCGCGTGAACTGGGCAGTTACTGGGTCAACGGCCTGGACGTGGACGCCGGCGAACGGCTGCTGGCCCGTCTGCAGGGGGTCACCTCCGAACAGGTGCAGTCGGTCGCACAGCGGCTGTTCGGCGATGACGGCCTGAACACCGCAGTCCTCGTCCCCGACCCGACCCGGCGCGAGATCCCGGCCGCCCCTGGCGGGCCGCGTCCGGCCCTGACACGGCACTGAAATGGCGCCTGACAGGCTCATGAACCAAGCAATGACCCCCTCACAAACGGATTTCCTCCGGGTATCGGTGTGGCGCCAGCGTCTGCACCAGCTCTTTGTCCACCTCTTCGCCATCGGCCTGACCGTCCTGGCCTTGACGGCACAGGCGGCCATTCCCATCGAACACTGGGTCCATGGCAGTGGCGCGCGCGTCTACCTGGTGTCCAGCCCGACCATACCGATGCTCGATGTGCAGATCGATGTCGACGGTGGCAGCCGGCGCGATCCGGCGGCTCAGGCTGGTCTGGCCAGTGCCACCGCATCGCTCCTGTCGGCGGGTGTCCGCGCCCAGGGCCAGCAGCCGGCCCTGGACGAGAACCGCCTCAGCGAAGCCTGGGTCGACCTGGGTGCCCAGTTCGGGGCCAGCGCTGGCAGCGACCGCTTCAGCCTGTCGCTGCGCACACTCACACGCGAAGACCTGCTCAACGGTGCGGTGCGGCTGGCCGCCCGCCAGATGGCGGCACCTGCCTGGCCTGAATCCGTATGGCAGCGCGACCGCGAACGTCTGGTGGCCAGTCTGCGCGAGGCCGATACACGCCCCGCCACCCAGGCGGGACGGGCCTTTGCGCGTGCGGTCTACCGGGGTCATCCCTATGGCCAGGAAGCCACCGCCGAGACCCTGGCCGCGATCGGTGTGGCCGACATGCAGCGCTTCTGGCGCCGGCACGTGGTCGCCTGCCGCGCCCAGGTCAGCCTGGTCGGGGCCATCGACCGGGCCACCGCCGACCGCATCGTCGGTGAACTGATGGCGCCACTGCAATCCCATGCCTGCGAGGACCTGCCTGCCGTGTCCGAGGTGCAGCCCCTGACTCAGGCGGTGGAAGAGCGCCTGCCATTCGATGCCGCCCAGGCCCAGGTGCTGCTTGGACAGCCCGGCTTCCGGCGCAACGACCCCGACTTTTTCGCCCTGCTGGTGGGCAACCACATTCTGGGCGGTGGAGGCTTCACCTCGCGCCTGACCCAGGAAGTGAGAGAGCAGCGGGGACTGAGCT
>SBFU01000241.1 GCA_006227785.1 Burkholderiales bacterium | reverse complement strand
GAGCAGTGCAGGGTCGAGGTGACGATGGCCCGGAACAGCGCCGCGAAGGTGTTGGGGTTCTTCTCGACAAAGCCCTTGGTGGCGGTGAAGGCGCAGCAGGGGTGCTTGTCCCAGAGCTCGCTGGTCAGCAGGTGGATGAAACCCACGCCGTCGAACACCGCGCGCTGGTTGAAGGGCTCGGCGACGATGAAGCCATCGATGTTCTCGGCCCGCAGGTTGGCCACCATGTCGGGCGGGGCCATCACGCGCAGCTGCACATCGGTGTCGGGGTCGATGCCGTTTTCCGCCAGGTAGTAGCGCAGCAGGAAGTTGTGCATCGAAAACTCGAAGGGGATGGCGAACTTCATGCCTTTCCACTGCTTGGGGTCGCGCTTGTCCTTGTGTTTGACATGCAGCGTGATGGCGTTGCCATTCACGTTCTCGATCGCCGGCATGACCATGGGGGTGGGCTGCGCGCCCAGACCCATGGTGATGGCCAGCGGCATCGGCGAGAGCATGTGCGCGGCATCGAACTCGCCCGCCAGCGTCTTGTCACGCACCACGGCCCAGCCGGCAATGCGGTTGAGCTCGACCTTCAAGCCTTCCTTGGCATAAAAGCCCAGCGGGTCGGCGGCCACCAGCGGCGTGGCGCAGGTGATGGGCAGGAAACCGATCTTGAGGTTGGTCTTTTCCAGCGGACCCTTCTCCTGCGCCATGGCCTGCATGGCACCCATGGGCAACAGGCTGGCAATGGCGGCGGCGGCGGTGCGCGCACCCACAGCCTTGAGGAAAGCGCGGCGCAAGGGCTCTTGCGGAAACAGCGCCTTGACCAGGCTGGCCTGCACGAACTCGGTGGCCAGGCGCTCCTCGGCGTCGCTGGCACTGCGCTGCACAGCGGGGCCTGCCCCCTCGGGCAAGCGGCCCTCGGCGGCCAGGTGGTCGGCCAGCGTGTGATCGGCGCCGCAATGGCACTTCATCTGCAGCGGACGGTCGGCGTTGAAGGGATCGTAGTAACGGGACATGGCACACCTCGCAGCGTTGGAATGCGAAGGCCTATGCAATCGGTGGGCCAGTCGCGACGCCAAGACGGGTTTTTGACCCCCGGACCTGCAAGTCGCCGACGCGAGGACGATGCCTTGTAGGGCGACCCCTACACACAGGGCCGGTCGGCACCTGTTCTTGGCCAGCCCACCGGGTCGAGAACGCAGGCCCGCGCTGATGCACCGCCCTGTCGGACCACCGTGCACCACTTGGTGCCACGCGGTGCACCAACTTGTGCACCCAAAAAAGAGGGGCGCCGCGGCGCCCCTCTTCGCAAGCCGGTGCTCGCTCAGGTCTTGCGGATGGCGAAGCTGCTCAGGTAGGCCTCGGGCTTGGCCGGGTCGAACTCCTTGCCCATGATGGTGTGCTTCATGTAGGCGGGCCCGGCCTTGAACTCGATGCCCAGGTCCTTCATGTGTTTGCGCGCATCGGTGATTAGGAAGACCTTCTCGGCCACTGCCTTGTAGTCCACTTCGCCCTTGAGATAACCCCAGCGCTTCATCTGGGTGAGCATCCACACGGCCATGCTCTGCCAGGGCATCGGATCGAAATCGGCGCGGTCGGGCACGTTCTGCACCTTGCCCAGGCCATCGGCGAACTTGCCGGTCAGCACCTGTGCCACCACCGTCTCGGGCTGGTTGAGGTACTGGGTGGGCGAGATCACCTTGGCAATCAGCTCGCGGTTCTTGGGCTGGCGCGCCATGGCGGCAGCGCTGAGCACCGCGCGGTACAGGGCCGCAAAGGTGTTGGGGTTCTGCTGGATGAACTCGGCGCTGGTGCCGAAGGCGCAGCAGGGGTGGCCGCTCCACAGGTCCTTGGTCAGGACATGCAGGAAGCCGACCTCGTCGTAGACCGCACGCTGGTTGAAGGGGTCGGGACCCAGGTAACCGTCGAGGTTGCCGGCACGCAGGTTGGCCACCATCTCGGGCGGCGGCACGACGCGGATCTGGATGTCGGTGTCCGGGTTGAGCCCGGCCTCGGCCACGTAGTAGCGCAACAGGAAGTTGTGCATGCTGTACTCGAAAGGCACGCCGAACTTGAAACCCTTCCACTGCTTCGGGTCGCGCTTGTCCTTGTGCTTGACGTGCAGCGTGATGGCCTGGCCATTGGTGTTCTGGATCGTCGCCACGTTCATGGGCACCGGGTTGGAGCCGGCACCCAGGCTGATGGCCAGCGGCATCGGGCTGAGGAAGTGGGTGGCGTCGTATTCCTTGTTCAGCATCTTGTCCCGGATCAACGCCCAGCCGGCCGTCTTCACGACTTCCACGTCCAGCCCCTGCTTCTGGTAGAAGCCCAGCGGGTGGGCCATGATCAGCGGCGTGGCGCAGGTGATGGGGATGAAGCCGATCTTGAGTTTGGTCTTTTCGAGCGAGCCTTGCTTTTCCTGTGCCATGGCCTGCAGGCTGGCCACCGGCAACACGCTGGCAATGGCGGCCATGGCCGTGCCCTTGCCGACAGCGCGCAGGAACAGGCGGCGCTGCTCGTCATGCGGAAAAATCGCCTTGACCAGGCTGGCCTCGATGAATTCGTTGCTGTAGGCCTCGAACTCGGCGGTTTCGCTGCGTGCGCGCAGTTCGCGCGCCGCTTCGTCGGCCGCGACCTCGGCATGGTGATCGGCCAGCGTGTGGTCTCGGCCACAGCTGCACTTCATCATGAGCGGACGGTCGGCGTCGTACGGATCGAAGAATTCGGACATGTTGCACCTCGCAAATGGACAGGCCCGGTGTGCTGCAAGGGACGGGCCAGCGCGGCGCACGACAGGGCCTGTTGCAAAACATCGCTGCAAAACCTGCGGTGTCGGTGTAGGGCCAGCCCTACAAAACGGCGCGCCTTCAGCCGTCGGCCGCTCTTCGTGCGTGGCGTTCGGCGTACAAGGCCAGTTCCACGTCGTTCTTGGTGCCTGTCTTTTCCAGAATGCGCACCCGGTAGGTGCTCACGGTGTTGGCCGCCAGGCCCAGCTGTGCACCAATCTCGCTCACCGTCATGCCCTGGGTCAGCAGACGATAGACCTGGTGCTCACGGTGCGAGAGCGCCTCCGGACCGGCGAAGGCGCTGCGCTGCCCCACGGCGGCCGCCAGCGCCTCGGCGGTGGCGGCCGTGAGGTACACCCCGCCCGAGGCCACCTTGCGCATGGCGGCCAGCATGTCGTCGGGGTCGGCGCTCTTGTTGAGGTAGCCGCTGGCGCCCAGCTTGATGCAACGCACCGCATACTGTTTCTCGGGGTAGGTGCTCAGCATCAGCACGGGCAATTTGGGGTGCTCGCGCTTGATCTGCTGCAGCACGTCCAGGCCATCGATACCGGGCAGCGCGATGTCCAGAAGCACCAGATCGAGACCGGCCGGCCCACCCAGATCACGGACCCACTGCAACACCTCCGGGCCGGTCTGGGCTTCCCCGGCGACGCCCATGTCGGGCGCATCGGCCAGGATCTGCTTGAGGCCCTCACGCACGATGCGGTGGTCGTCTCCGATCAGCACCCGGATGGTGGCGCTGTCCACGCGCTCGCTCATCGCGGCTCCTGGCCGGTCAGGCGCAGGGTGAGCAGGGTGCGCGTTCCCTCTCCGGGGACGCTGCGCACATCGATGCGGCCGCCGAAGTGCCGTGCCCGCTCCCGCATGCCCATGATGCCGTAGGCATCACCCGCCTCGAAGGCCTGCGCCGGTGCGCCGACGCCGTTGTCCTCGACCGCCACCAGCAGCTCCTGACCGACCAGCCCGATCTCCACCCGCAGCCGGGAGGCGCGCGCATGGCGGCCAACGTTGCTGAGCATCTCCTGGAAAATGCGAAACACCGCCATGGCCATGGGCTCGGGCATTTCAACGGCTTCATCCACCGACATGCACCAATCCAGTGCCAGCTCGGCCGAGGCCACAAATTCCTGCGCCTGCCACTCCAGCGCCGCCCACAGTCCCTGGTGGTCCAGGATGCTGGGGCGCAGGTCGGTGATGATGCGGCCCACGTTGTCCACCGC
>SBFU01000231.1 GCA_006227785.1 Burkholderiales bacterium | reverse complement strand
CACATCGAGATCCAGGTGCTGGCCGACACCCACCGCAACGCGGTGTGGCTGGGTGAGCGGGACTGTTCCATGCAGCGCCGCCACCAGAAGATCATCGAGGAGGCGCCGGCGCCCGGGATTCCGCGGCGCGTGATCGAGCGCATCGGCGACCGCTGTGCGGCGGCCTGCAAGAAGATCGGGTACCGCGGTGCCGGCACCTTCGAGTTCCTGTTCGAGAACGGCGAGTTCTACTTCATCGAGATGAACACGCGGGTGCAGGTGGAGCACCCGGTGACGGAACTGGTGACGGGCATCGACATCGTGCAGATGCAGATCCGCATTGCCGCTGGCGAGAAGCTGCCCTTTGCCCAGCGCAACATCGCGATGCGCGGGCACGCGATCGAATGCCGGGTGAACGCCGAGGATCCTTATCGCTTCGTGCCGTCACCTGGGCGGATCACCATGTGGCATCCACCGGGCGGGCCGGGCGTGCGGGTCGATTCACACGCCTACACGAACTATTTCGTGCCACCGCACTACGACTCGATGATCGGCAAGATCATCGTGCACGGCGACACCCGGGATCAAGCGCTGGCCCGCATGCGCACGGCGCTGCAGGAAACGGTGGTCGAGGGCATCCAGACCAACGTGCCCCTGCACCGCGAGCTGATGGTCGACGCCAAGTTCGTCGAAGGCGGCACGAGCATTCATTACCTCGAGGGCTGGCTGCAGCAGCACCGCCGATGATCGAGTTGGTGCTGGGCTTGCCGCAGGCGCTGGTGGAGCCGGTGTCCGACGCGCTGTCCGACGAACTCGACGCCCTGTCGGTGTCCGTGGAGGACGCCGATGCCGGCACCGAGGCGGAGCAGGCCCTGTTCGGTGAGCCCGGGATGCCAGCACCGGAGCCGGCCTGGGCGAGCTCGACGGTGCGTGCGCTGTTCGAGACCGAGGCTCAGGCCGAGGCGGCGGCGGCGCTGCTGCTGGCGCAGGACTGGACAACGGGTCTGCGGGTGCTGGCGATGATGCCGGTGGTGGAGCAGGACTGGGTGCGCCTGACGCAGTCGCAGTTCGAGCCGGTGTCGATCACCGAGGAATTCTGGGTCGTGCCCAGCTGGCACGAGGCGCCGGCTGCAGCGAAGACGGTGATCCGGCTCGACCCGGGGCTGGCGTTCGGCACCGGCACGCACCCGACGACGCTGATGTGTCTGCGTTGGCTGGCCACGAATGCCCGCAGCTGGCCCCGGATGCTGGATTACGGCTGCGGCTCCGGCATCCTGGCCATCGGTGCACTGCTGCTGGGCGCGCATACGGCCGATGCCGTCGACATCGATGCTGCCGCCATCCAGTCCACGCAGGACAACGCTGCCGCCAACGGTGTGACGGTGAGGGCCGGTGATCCGGCGATGGCGAGCGGCTGTTATCCGCTGGTGGTGGCGAACATCCTGGCGCAGCCGCTCAAGCTGTTGGCCCCGCTGCTGTGTGGACACGTCGAAGCGGGTGGCCGCCTGATCCTGGCCGGCATCCTGGAGCGCCAGGTCGACGAGCTCCGGCAGGCCTACGCGCCCTGGCTGGCGCTGGAGGTGCTGGACAGCCTGGACGGCTGGGTGCTGATGGGCGGGCAGCGCACGTCCCACGACGATCGATGAGCCTGGCGACGCGCTGCACCGCCTGCGGCACGGTGTTCAGGGTCGTGCAGGACCAGCTGCGCGTGTCGTCCGGCTGGGTTCGCTGCGGGCGTTGCGGCGAGGTCTTCAACGCCATCGAGAGCCTGGTCGACGCGGCGCCGGAACGGCCCGAAGGCGTGCCCAGCCAGCACGGCCCGCGCATCATGGCCGAGCTTGCCCGAGTCTCGGGGAGCGACTTCTCTCCGTCCGAGGAGGCCATCGAGCGTCCAGCGCCAGCGGAGGCGGCCGCTGTCCACGGCCATGGTCTGCCTCGGGCTGCGTCTGACGAACCGACGGTACCTGAATCGCAACAAGGTGACGGGCTGGGTCCGGACGCAGAGGCCACTGAGCCAACCCAAGGCCGGCGACCGTCGACATCCACCGCAGCAACGATGGTTGCGACCGCACCGGCCGACGTGACAGCGTCCCAGCGGCCCGGACCGCCCCCGGTGGCGGCGGGCGTCGCGGACATGGCGACGCCTGCGTTCGTCGTGCAGGCGGACCGTGCGGCTCGTTGGCGGCGTCCGTTCGTCCGCGTGGTGCTGACGACGCTGATCCTTGTCTCGGCGTCAGGGCTGGCGGCGCAAATCCTGACGTCACACCACGACTGGCTGGCTGCCCGCTGGCCGTGGATGCAGCCTGTCAGCGCCCGGTTCTGCGCGCTGCAGGGGTGCCGTGTTGGTGCGCCCCGACTGCTCGAGGGGCTTTCGGTGGACAGCAGCACGCTGACGAAAGCGCCTGCGGATGGGATCTACACGCTGACGGTGACGGTGCGCAATCGCGCCGGGCTGAGCGTCCTGACTCCGGCGCTGGACCTGGTGCTCAGCGATGCAACAGGCCAACCCACGGTGCGTCGGGTGCTGACGTTGTCGGAGCTTGGCGTCGAAGCATCTGCCATTGGTGCACGCAGCAATCTGGTCGCGTCGGCCCGGGTGCGCATCGGTGCAGCGCCCGTGCTCGGCTACACGATCGAACTCTTCTACCCTTGACCCACCAGGCGACAGCCTGAACACGGAGGTTCCCATGCCAGCGCTGATCTGCGGATCGCTCGCCTTCGACACCATCACCAACTTCCCGGGCCGATTCGCTCAGCAGATTCTTCCCGACCAGGTGCACATCCTGAACGTGTCCTTCCTGGTGCCTACGCTGCGGCGTGAGTTCGGAGGGTGCGCCGGCAACATCGCCTACAACCTGCATCTTCTCGGCGGCGCACCGGTGGTGATGGCGGCGCTTGGCACCGACGGAGCAGAGTATCTGGCCCGGTTGCAGTCCTGGGGCGCGGACACGACGCTGGTGCGCCAGGTGCAGGAGATCTATACCGCTCAGGCCATGATCATCACCGATCAGGACAACAACCAGATCACGGCCTTTCATCCAGGGGCCATGCAGCATGCCCATGAGACGAGGGTCCCTGTTGATCGTTCGGACCTGAACATCGGGATCATCGCACCGGACGGCCGCGATGCCATGTTGAGCCATGCCCAACAGATGCACGATGCGGGCATCCCGTTCATCTTCGATCCGGGACAGGGCCTGCCCATGTTCAACCCGGACGAGCTCAGACACTTCGTGGCCCTGGCGCGCTGGATTGCCGTCAATGACTACGAAGCTCGCATGCTATGCGACAGGCTGGGAACGGACCTGGCCGACTTGTCCCGTGCGCCCGGCATCGAGGGGGTTGTTGTGACGCGGGGCGCCGAAGGCAGCGAGGTGTGGATGGCTGGTCATCTGACCCAATGCCCGCCGGTGGTGGCGACAGCCATTGCCGACCCTACAGGGTGCGGAGACGCCTTTCGGGCTGCACTGCTGTACGGTCTGGAAAGAGGGTGGACGCTCCAGCGCTGCGCGGCGATCGGCAATCGGCTCGGGGCCTGCAAGATCGCGTGCCACGGGCCGCAGAATCACCGGCCAAGTTCAGCCGAACTCCTGCAGTGAGCTTCAGCGGCTCTGCGCTCTCGATGCGATGCCATCCACATGAAAACACCCGGCTGGCCGTGGCCAGTCCGGGTGTCGGTGCCCCACGCTTCATTCGTCCCGGGGCAGTAGTTCAGGCAGGCCGGCTGTCAGGGCTTGTTGCCGGTCGGGAACGGCCAAGCCGCCGCTGGTGCAAGGGCAGTCTTTGCTGTTGTTGAAGCTGCCTTCTTTGTGACTGGCTTACCAGCAGCAGCGGCCTTCTTGGCCGGGGCGGCCTTCTTTGCCGGAGCGGCCTTCTTGGCCGGAGCGACCTTCTTGGCCGGAGCGGCCTTCTTGGCCGGAGCGGCCTTCTTGGCCGGGGCGGCCTTCTTTGCCGGAGCGGCCTTCTTGGCCGGAGCGGCCTTCTTGGCCGGAGCGGCCTTCTTGGCCGGAGCGGCCTTCTTGGCC